>JBBQCQ010000571.1:0-3338 GCA_038318835.1 Gemmatales bacterium
GCCGGGGCGTACTGCGGGGCGAGCCGCAGGGCGTCGCGCAGGTCGGCCTTGCCGCCGGTGCGGTCGCCGGTCTTCAACTTCCCTTCGCCGCGCATCGTCAGGGGCATCGGGTGGTCGGGCTTCAGGCGAACGAGTTCGCTCGCGGCGTTCAAGAATTCGTTGGCTTGATCGGTCTCGTTGTACCACTCGGCCAACTGCTGCCAGCCCCAGAAGTATTCGGGTTCGACCGTCACCAGCCGTTGCATCGGCGGGATGGCCTTCTGGTAGTTGCCGCGCTTCGCTTCCACCCACGCGGCCCGGCCCTGCAGCACGAACGGCGTCTCCTCGGTGGCGAGTTCCGCCGGGTGGGCAGCCTCGATCGCCTCGTCGTACCGGCCCAGGTCGGCCAGCCGTTCGGCCTTCTGGTCGTGGGCCTCGATGTTCCGCGGATCGAGTTGAATCACGATTTCCAGGGCCGCGAGCGCCTCGACGTTCTGATCGGGGTCGTGAAGCAGCCGCGAGAGTTTCAGCCAGCCACGGGCGTCGCCGGGGCGGGCGGCGGTGAGTTCGCGGGCCAGGTCGATCACGTCCGTCGGTCGGTCGAGGCGGTCGGACCAGTGCAGGACCATCCGCCACGCGGCATCGTAGCCGGGGTCGAGTCGCACGGCGAGCTTGGCCTTCTCCAGGGCCTCGTCGGACTGCCCGGCGTCCCACAGGCGGTCGGCGAGCGCGGCCTGGTTGCCGGCGTCGTGCGCGTTCCGCGAGGCGGCCTGTTGCAGCACCTTCACGGCCTCGTCTTCCTCGTCCGCCTCGGCCAGCGCGTCGGCCAGTTCCTGCGCTGCCGGCGTCCAGTCGGGGGCCACGGCCACGGCCATCCGCAGAGCTTCGACGCGGTCTTCGGGCTGCTCCTTCGCCCCGCACACGCGAGCCAGGTCGGCCCACAGTTGAGCCTGCAATGGGAACCGCTCGACCGCGTCCCCGGCCACCGCACACGCTTCCTCCAGCCGTTGCATCAGACCGAGTTGCTGAACCATCACTGACCATGCCTGCCACAGATCGGGGCGGTCGTCGAGAACCTGTTCCAGGTCTTCGCGAAGTTCCTCAAGTAGGTCGTCGTTGTCCTCTTCCTCGGATGCCAGCGTGAGCACCTGATCGCGATACGCGACGAGGCCATCGCCCCCGTGCGGCTGCGCGTGCAGTTGTTCGGCGATGTATCGCAAATTCTCCTTGCGATCCTTGCGGCTGCGGGCGAGGCGGACGAACTCGCCGATGGCCAGTTCGTGGTCGGCGTCCAGGCGGATGGCTTCGCGGTACGTCTCCAGGGCGTCGCCGGTGCGGTCGGCGCGGCGGTAGACGTGGCCGAGGACGGCGAAGTGCGACGGGTGGTCGGGTTCGGTTTCGGCGGCCGCGAAGACGTGCTTCATCGCGTCGGAATCCCGCTTGCGGTCCGCCAGCACGAGCGCGAGTTGCCGGTGCGCCCAGGCATCGTGCGGGCACAAATCGAGGACGTTCTGCACGGCGAGGATGGCGGAATCTTCGGTCGTTGGCGACAACAACTCGGCCCGCAGACGTTGCACGGGGTAGGTGTGCGGCAGGCGGTTGGCGAGCGTGGCGACATACGCGCGGGCGGCGACGATGCCGTGCGATTCGACGAGCACGCCAACCGCGTGCCGGTGGCCCTAGTGCCAGTTCGGGTCGGCGGCGAGAGCCTGTTGCACGTGGTCGAGCACGGCCGCCGGGTCGGGTTTGCACTTCGCGATGCGGGCGGCGGTGCGGTGCCACGCGGCGGCCGTCGTCAGCGGTTTCGCGGCCGCCAGGTCGGCATCGGCCGGCAGGAACCGACCGAAGCGGGCGTGCGCCTCGGCCCGGAACAGCAGCAGTTCCGACAGGGCGGCAGACTGCGAGGGCGATTCGAGCCGGGCCAGGTGCGGCTCGACTTCGCCGGCCGGTTCGCGGAGCTTGCCGATGGCCTTTTCGAGCGCCGCGAATGCCTGCTCCGGTTCGTTGCGATCGATCAGCGAATTGAACAGCGACCGCACCGCCGGCGGGAACGGGGTGTCGGTCTTCGTTGCTCGCCGCTGGAACAGGCGGAGCGCCTCCGGAGCCTGCTCGCGGACCTTCGCCACGCGGAAGTACGCATCGGCGAACTGTTCCTCCCGCTCGTCCAGGCAGCACGCGAAGCGGTACAGGTCGGTCGCCTCGGCGAACGCCTGCCGCTCCCACAACTGCGACGCGAGCAGAAAGTACCCGGCCGCCGCATGCGGCCGCACTCGCACCGATTGCCGCAACAGTCGCTCGGCCTCGACCTGCTGCCGGCAGTCGGCGAGCAGCATCTGCGCATACGACTGCACCAGCAGCGGCTCGGCATGCGGCACGGCGGCGGCCGCTTCCAGCACCGCCAACCGCTCCTTCGTGCGGCCGAGTTCCCGCAGGGCGGACACCTTCGTTAGCGTGTACGTCGGGTCGTTGGGGAAGTCCTTCAAGATCGCGTTGGCGGCGTCCAGCAACAGCACGGGGTGAATCGTCAGGCGTGCCCACTGCACCGCCGCGGCCTTCGCGAGTCGGTGGCCGGAGTACTCCGCGACGAACGCATCGTGGGCCGCCTTCGCGTCCTGCTGATGGCCCTCAGTGAACAGCTTGTGAATCACGAACAGGCGGTTGTACGCCTCGGTGTCGGGCAGGTCGGCGAACGCCGTCAGGCGGTGGGCCTCGGCTTTCGGCACGGCGACGAGAGCGTGCGGGCCGGTCGAATGATACCGCTTCAAAAGCACCGGCAGCGGAGCTTCGACCGGCTGACTGTCGTGTTCGTCGCGGAGGAACAGGCTATCGCGGAGCGGGTCGTGGCCGATCACGAGCCGCCACTGGCTCACGCCGACTTCGACCAGCGCGACCAGGAACGGCAAGCCGGCGGCGATCAGTTCGCCCGCGACATCGCCCGTCAGCGTAAACTCGCGGCACACCCACCCGGCCGCCTCGAAGCGGGCACGCTCGGCCGCGTCCGGCAGGCCATCGGGCGGGGCAACGGAATCGGCCGGCGGCGGCGGCAGCGGGTGCGACCAGACCGCCGCGAGCAAATCATGAATGGTGGCCGCATCGCCGACCGCGAGTAGTTTCTTTTGCGAACCAGCCACCGGCGGCGATGCGGCCAGTGCGTGCGTGAGGTTCTCGGTGAAGTGCTTGTAGAAGTCGTCTTCCAGCACCTCGGCCGACGCCTTCGCCGCAGTCAGATCGCCGAGGGCGTAGGCCACGTCGGCCCGCCGCGCGGTGAGCCAGCGGTGGCCCTCTTTCTCCAACAACGGCGATAGGTCCGCGTAGCGGTCCAGGCTCGCTCGTGCGTCGGCCGGGCGGTTCAGTTCGAT
>JBBQCQ010000572.1:0-3334 GCA_038318835.1 Gemmatales bacterium
GCCAGCACTTCGTTCAGCTTGTCGGCCACTTCGCGCGTCCGCTGGAGCGAGGCCGAGTCCGGCAACTGCACCGCGACGATCACGTACCCCTGGTCTTCTTCCGGCAAGAACCCGGTCGGAATGCCCTGATACCAATACGCGGTGAGCACGGCCAACCCGATGAACGCCAAGAGGACCAGCCACCACACCTTGAGCAACTGCCGCACGGACCAGTCGTACGCCCGCTCGATGGGGCGGTAGAAGAAGTCGAAGATGCGGGTGAAGACGCTCTTGCCCGTGTGCGGCCGCAGGTAGCTGGCGCCCTGGGCGGGCTTGAGCGTCAGGGCATTCACGGCGCTGATGACGGCCGTGGCCGCGATGGTGAGCGCGAACTGGCGGTACATCTGCCCGGTGATGCCGCCGAGGAAGGCAGTGGGCAAGAACACGGCCAAGAGGACGAACGTGATGGCGATGACCGGCCCGGTTACTTCGTTCATCGCCTTGATCGTCGCCTCCCGCGGCGACTCGCCATTCTCGATGTGATGGCTCGCGTTCTCGACGATCACGATGGCGTCGTCCACAACGATGCCGATGGCCAGGATGAGGCCGAACAGCGTCAGGAGGTTGATCGAGAAGCCGAACAGGTACATGAACGCGAACGCGCCAATGATCGTGACCGGGACCGTGGTCGCCGGCACCAGCAGTGCCCGCCAGCTTTGCAGGAAGATCAGGATGACGATCAGCACCAGCCCGCCAGCTTCGAGGATCGTCGAGTACACGTTGCTGATAGCCGAGTCCACGAACTTCGTCGTGTTGAACGGGATCGTGTATTCCATCCCCTTCGGCAACGTCGGCTCGATCTCCTTCATCGCCTTTTCGACGCGCTGGGCCACGTCGAGCGCGTTCGAGCCGGGGAGTTGGTAGACGAGCAAGTTCGCGGCGGCCATGCCCGATCGCGTCTCGAACGAGTCGTAGGACTGCGCACCGAGTTCCACACGGGCCACGTCGCGGAGGTAAACGATCTGCCCCTCTGCTCCCGACTTCACCACGATCTCTTCAAACTGCCGAACGTCGGTCAGTCGGCCGAGGGTGCTGACAGTCAGTTGGAAGGCCTGCCCTGGCCCCACCGGCGGCTGGCCGATCTGCCCGGTCGCGGCCTGCACGTTCTGGCGGGCGAGGGCGGCTTCCACGTCCTTCGTGGTCAGTTGCCGGGAGGCCAGCTTATCTGGGTCGATCCAGATTCGCATCGAGTAGTTGCCGGCCCCCTTGACCGTCACCTCGCCGACGCCGGTCACGCGGCTGAGCTGGTCCCGCAACTGGAGCGTGGCATAGTTCGACAGGAAGATCGGCGGGAAGGTCTTGTCCTGCGACGTGAGCGAGATCACGAGCAAGATGTTCGACGACTGTTTCTTGACCGTCACGCCCTGCTGCCGCACTTCGGCGGGTAGTCGCGGCTGAGCAACGGCGAGGCGGTTCTGTACCAGCACCTGGGCGGTGTCGAGGTTCGTGCCGATCTCGAAGGTGATCGTGAGTTGATACGACCCGTCGGCCGAACTCGTCGAGGCCATGTACATCATGTTCTCGACGCCGTTGACCTCCTGTTCGAGCGGCGAAGCAACGGTGTCGGCGACGATCTTCGCGTTCGCACCGGGGTAGCTTGTCGTCACGATGACCGTCGGTGGCGTGATCGACGGGTACTGCTCGATCGGCAATCGCTGAAGGGCGACGATGCCGAAGAGGATCGTGAGGATCGCGAGGACGTTCGCGAAGATCGGGCGGTCGATGAAGAAGCGGGAAATCATGTCGTGGAAGCCGAGGGTGTTGGGGGCGGGCGGAGGGCCGAGAACACTACTTCGGGGGCGGTTGAAGCGTCCACAGTTCGGGGTTCACTTCCATGCCCGGCCGGATCACCTTCTGCAAACCGTTGACGACCACGCGGTCGCCCTTCTCCAGCCCTTTCTCGATCGCCACGACGGACAATGCCGACTTGGGTGGCAGCGGCTTGCCCACCGAGCCGTCGAGCATCTTTTGTTCCGCCGGCGGGATCAGCATCCACGGCGGGGCCACCACGCCGCCGGGGGGGGACACCTTCCACACGACCTGCGGCAGCACGGACACGATCTGCTTCCGGGCGATGTTGTTCTCGCCGATCACGAACACGAACCGGCCCTCTTGCCCGGTCATCAGAGCTTCTTCCGGGATGACGGTCATGTCCCGCGGCTTGCCGGACGGAACCCGGACGCGAGCGTACAGGCCGGGGTACAAGAGGCGGGACTTGCCGTTGGGGGCGAGCGGGTTTTTGAGTCGCCCGCGGATGCGGACGGTGCCGGTGCCGGTATCGACTTTGTTCTCGCGGAAGTCGATCACGCCGGCATACGGGAAGCCAACATCGTTGGCGACGCCGACCTCGACTTTCGCCAGCACCGCCTCAGCGTCCCCCATCTGGGCCGACCGCAGATACTCGACCAAGTCGCGCTCGGCGGCGTCGAAGTAGATGAAGAGTTCGTCCATCTTCACGATGGTGGTCAACAGGGTTGGCTCGCTCTGGCCGACAAGGTTGCCTTGCGTCACGAGCGTGCGGTTAATCAGCCCGTCGATGGGAGCTTTGATGTGCGTGTATTCGAGTTGTAGCTCGGCCGTGCGGAGCGACGCCTCGCCGGCCTGTCGGTCGGCGACGGCCGTTTGCAGCTGGGCCTGATTGGCCGCGAGCGTGGCGACGGCCTTATCCTTGTCCGTCTGGGCGCTGGCCGTGCCGAGATCGGTCTGCCGCTTGAGTTCCGTCTCGGCCAGTTTGATCTGGGCCTTCGCGTTGGCGATGTCGGCCACCGCACGGGCAATGTCCGCCTTCGCCTTCGCGACGCCGGCCTCGTACTCCCGCGGGTCGATGGTGTACAGGTCTTCCCCCTTCTTGACTTCCTGCCCCTCCTGGTAGTGGACTTTGTCGAGGTACCCCTTCACGCGGGCCTTGATCTGAACCGTCTCGACGGCGTCGAGGTAGCCGTTGTACTCGTAGTAGTTCTGCACCGAGTAGACGGCCGGCGTCAGCACCGACACGGCCGGCGGCGGCGGGGCCGGCGGTGCGGGCTTCTGCCCCTGGCAGCCGAGAGTCAGCGGGCTGACCGTCGTCACAAGGGCGAGGAAAACGGCGGCGGACCGCCGGACGCGGGCAGAGGATTCGGTGCGCATGAGAAAGAATACCCTGGATCGTCGCCTGACTTACAAGCGAGCGACGTCCATCATGATATGTCTTCCCGGAAACGAATTCGCCAGCGTGTGCGTTGTCTCGATTATACTCTTGCTGCTCATCAGTCGAGGCGGGCGGGCGTGTGGCGGGCCTCGATGGCCGCGCGTAGTT
>JBBQCQ010000573.1:0-3332 GCA_038318835.1 Gemmatales bacterium
GTGCCCGGTCGAATCCCACCCCCCCCCGGGGCGCGGGCCCGGGGGTCGGGGGGCGGTTTTTTTTTCCTCTTTTTCCACACCCGGCCGGCTAGCGGGGGCCCCCTCGCCGTGGAAACGGCCGGGAGTCCCTTCCATGCGTACCCTGCTCGCCTTGTTCCTCGCGTCGTTGCCGGCCGTCGCCGCCGATCCGCCGAAGCCGCCGCTGGTGGCCCCGGTGGACATCAACGACTGGACGCCGCGGCCCGCCGGCGGCAAGGCCGAGCCCTTCGAGCGGATGAAAGACCCCGACTGGGACGACAAGCGGTTCCAGGCCACCGACACGGGACCGATGCTGAACTGCACCTTCCGCTACCCGTTCGGCACCGGCCAGCAGATGGCGTACAAGGCGACCGTCATCAAGCTCGCCGGCGGCAAGGCGGCGGTGGCGTTCGACCGCAACTCGCTGAAGACCGTCGCCGGGTGGACCGGCGGATTCGTGAACATCAGCGATAAGCGGTTCGGCCTGATGAACACGCCGACGCCGAAGGGGAGCGTGACGTTCGCCCTGCCGGCCATCCCTGGGTGGGCCGACGCCAACGGCAAGTGGGACGCCGGCACGCCCCGGCTCACGGCTCCGCTGCCGAAGGACTGGGCGAAGTATCGCGGCCTGTACCTGCACGGCGACCGCGTGGTGGTGAAGTACACCGTCGGCGACCTCGAAGTGCTGGAATCGCCGAAGCTCGTCACGTACGATGGCCTGTCGGCGATCGTGCGTTCGATCAACGTCCGCGACCCACAGGGCGGCGTGAACAAGCGGCTGATGCTCGTCGATAAGCTCGCGAAACAGGGGCAGCCCTACAAGGCCGGCGTGCAGACGTTGCACGCTGAGGCAGGGACCGACCACGAGGCCGTCGCCCTCGCGGACAAGCCGGCGAACGTGGCCCTCTTGCCCGACGCGAGTGGCTACGTCTTCCTCCAGAATGCCGGGTCCGTTGGCGGCTTCAAGGCGGACCTCGCCTACGGCCGCTTCCCGGCCGCTCAGGCCGAGACGTTCACGAAGCTCGTCGGCACACTCGGCGGCGGCGAAGACCTCACGCCGCTCACGAAGCCCGCCGGCCCACGCTGGGGCAAGCCGCTCGTCACCAAGCTCGTCCGCGGCTCGACCGACGGGCCGTTCGCGATCGACACGCTCACCATCCCTTACGACAACCCGTACAAGGCTCTGTTCTTCTCCACGGCCGTGGACTTCCTCCCAGATGGCCGCGTGGTCATGACCACCGCCCACGGCGACGTGTGGCTCGTGCGCATCGACGAGGCGAAGGACGAGTGCCACTGGCAGCGGTTCGCCACCGGCCTGTATCAGCCGATGGGCGTGAAGGTGATCGACGGCAAAATCGTCGTCCTCGAACGCGGGCAACTCACACGACTGCACGACGAGAACGCCGACGGCGAGGCCGACTTCTACGAGTGCGTGAACAACGACTGGCACTGCTCCGGCGGCGAACACAGCTACGACACCAGCCTGGAAACCGACCCGCAGGGAAACTTCTACTTCCACAAGACCGGCGACACCGACACGCCGACCGGCGGCACGCTGATGCGCATCAGCAAGGACGGCCGCAAGGCGGACATCTACTGCACCGGGTTCCGCCACCCGATCGGCCTCGGCATTTCGCCGACCGGCATCATCACCGGGGCCGACCAGGAAGGCAACTGGATGCCGGCCACGCGGATCGACGAGTACAAGCCGGGCGGCTTCTACGGCGACATGCGGGCAAGCCATCGCGACGTGCCGCCGAAGACCTACGACCCGCCCGTGTGCTGGCTGCCGCGGGAAATCGACAACTCGGCCGGAGGGCAAGTGTGGGTGCCGACCGGCGACCGCTGGGGGCCGCTGGCCGGGCTGCCGCTGCACTTCAGCTACGGCCGATGCAAGGCGTTCGTGCTGCTGCGGCAGGAAGTCGGCGACACCCTTCAAGGCGGCGCGGCCGACCTGGGCATGCGCTTCTTGTCGGGTTCGCGGACGGGTCGCTTCCAGCCGACGACCGGAGACCTGTACGTGGTTGGCCTCAACGGCTGGCAAACGGCGGCGAAAGCTGATGGCAGCCTTCAGCGCGTTCGCCCGACCGGCAAGCCGTTCGACGTGCCGGTGAAGATGGAGGTCGTGCCGGCCGGCGTGAAGCTGACCTTCCCGAACGCCCTCGACCCGGCCGCAGTGAAGAACCCGGCCAACTTCCGGGCTGCGTGGTGGGACTACCGCTGGACCGCCAACTATGGCAGCAAGCGGTGGAAAGTGTCCGACCCGCAGGTCGAAGGCCAGGACGACGTGCCAATAGCCGGGGCCGAGTTGTCGGCCGACGGCAAGACGGTGTTCGTGAAAGTGACGGGCGGCATTAAGCCGGTGATGCAGATGCAACTCGGCTACAACCTCACGTCGAAGGACGCCACGCGGGCCGTGACCGGCTCGGTGTTCCTGACGGTGCATGACGTGGGGAAGAAGTAAGGCACCGACCTTTTTTATTCTCCTCCGAAGGAACCTCTCCCATGACCCCGACTCGTCGCCACTTCCTCGCCGCCACGGCCGCCGCGGCCATCGGCCCGCGGGTGTCCGCCGATTCGCCGACCGGCAAGGTGAAGCACACGAAGTTCGCGTGCAACGTCGAGATGTGGTTCTCGAAGGAAAAGAACTTCCTCAAACGGCTCGAAGCCGCGGCCGCCCTGGGCTTCCTCGGCATCGAGTTCTGGCCCTACGAGGGCAAGGACATCGCCGCTGTCGCCGACACCTGCGAGCGGTTGAAGCTGACCGTCGCGCAGTTCACCGCCTGGGGCTTCAAGCCGGGGATGAACGACCCGAAGAACAAGCAGAAGGTCGTGGACAAGGTCGGCGAAGCGTGCGAGGCCGCGAAGAAGCTGAAGTGCCAACTGATGTGCGTGGTGGCCGGCGACGACATCCCCGGCGTCTCACAACCGCAGATGCACGAGACGGTGATCGACGCCCTGAAGGCGGCCGCTCCGGTCGCGGAGGCGGCCGGCGTGACGCTGATCCTGGAGCCGATGAACGTCCGCGTCGATCACAAGGGCCACTGCCTGTACGGGTCGGCCCCGGCGATGAAGATCGTAAAGGCGGTCGGGTCGAAGTTCGTGAAGATCAACTGGGACCTGTACCACCTGCACATCACGGAAGGCGACCTGTGCGGCCACCTGCGGGAAGGCTTCGCGGCCGACGCCATCGGCTACGTACAACTGGCCGACCACCCCGGCCGGCACGAACCCGGCACCGGCGAGATCCAATACTCGCGCGTGCTGAAGGAACTGGCCGCCCTGAAGTACACCGGTGGGGTCGGCACCGAATG
>JBBQCQ010000574.1:0-3311 GCA_038318835.1 Gemmatales bacterium
CCTGATTCTCGCATGGCAGAGACAAGAATCAGGGGGCTGACGCCCCCCGCTCGCCAGGCATCAGCCGCCCCAACGTCTCTTTCGCCTCGACGGTCAGCGTCGCGCCGGCGGCCCCGGATGCCCACGTTCGCAGCAATTCGATGGCATTCGCCCGGCCTTCCGCGGGCGCGGTTGGGTCGGTCGCGATGCGCTCCAGAATCTCGGCGGCACGAATCGCCCGCACATCGGCCGGGGTGGGTCGTGTGGCGGCTGCCAGCAGGTTGGTCAGGCGTTCGCACACTTCCGGCGAGGGCGTCGTTTTCAGAAGCGATTCCATCGCCGGGCGAACAGTCACCGCCACGTCCCGCAGGCTGCGCGTCGCATCGCGGCGGGTGGCGAACACTGGCGAATCCAGCTCGCGCAGCCATCGCACCACGTTGTTCGCATCGACCGTCACTGCCGGGGGAAGCTTCGCCCCTAGCAGCGGCACGGCCACTTCCGGGACGTGCCCGAGTGCGACGACGGCGGCGAACGCCTTGTTCGCGTCCGACCCGGCTAAGTCGTCCCAAAGGCGGGCGGCCGCGAGTGCGTCCGTCGTCGTCGTGCGTTCGCCGCTGGAATCCCAGATACGGTAGAACCCGTCGCTTGTGCCTACGGCGATCCGCCGGCCGTCCGGGGCGAAGGCGGCTCCGTGCAGGAACCAGTCCTTCGAGGTCGGCACGCGCCACCGTTCGCGACCCGTGGCGAGTTCGACGGCCACGAGCGTGCTGAGCTGCCCTTCACCGTCGCCGAGAGAGTCCGAAATCAGCAGCGTGCGGCCGTCCGGCGACACTGCCCGCAGTTGCCACCCGGCCGCAGACACCGTGCGAATCAAGCGACCGGTGGCCGTGTCGTACTGTTCGATCGTGGACTGCGATTCGCCGTCCCAGTCGGTCGCGGGGTTGCTCCGACAGCGGATCAGCCGCGATCCGTCGGGGGTGAACAGGTGTTGATCGCCCGCGATGCCGCGGAGGTCGAACGCGGCCCGGCCGGTGTCGAGGTCCACGATGCGGAGGACGGTCTCTTCATTTTCCTGCTGTGGCACCTTCACCCAGGTCCCGAACCAGCGGCCGGGCGTGGTCAGCGATGGCAGCACATTCTCGTGTAGCGGCACCGGCACACGGCGGGTCCGGTCGGTCGCGAGATTCCACACAAGGACGGCGTCGGTTGTCTTGATGCACACCTGTCCGTCGCCGTTACGGAACCAGACGGCATGAACCCCCGCGTCGGCCGGCACTTTCTGCGTGCGGGCGATCTTGCCCGTTGTGGTGTTCGTGATGACAACCCGATCGTCGTGGTAGGTGGCCCGCCACAAGCCACTCGGCGACAGGTCGCCGAGTTCGGTGGTCGGCCCGGTCGGAAGCGGTCGGCCGGTGGATAGGTCCCACATCGCCTCTGGCGCGGTCAGCACTCCCCCCCACCCTTCCGACCGGGGGGCACACCGAAGGCGATTTCCCCCAACGAATCGGATGTCACTCTCGAATGCAAACTGCTCGGCCGACTGCGGCAACTTGCGGTTGGCCGTCAGGTCCCAGGCGGTGATACCGCCCTCGCCGGAGGCCGAGTATAGCGTGCGGCCGTCTGGCCCGACGACGGTGCCGTTGAGCAACGATGTTTCCGTGCCCGCGGGAACACGGAACCGACGAACGACCTTTCCCGTGGTAGCATCGAAGACCTGAAACCGGGACACCGCTACATCGACGGTCATCACGCGACCGCCGCCCAGGTCGAAGATTCCGTCGGCCACTTCGTCCACTTTCCATGTCTTGCCGATGCCGGTGAGGACATTCAGAGTAGACACGCCATAGCCATCCACGATGCCAGTGATGCGGTTGCCGTCGGGCGACAGCGAGAACATCTCGATGCCGCGCTTCGGCTTGAACAGGGCCAACTGGCGGCCGGTCGGGCAGTCGTAGATGCGGACGGTGTTGCGGTCGGTCGCCACGGCCAGACGGCGACCATCGGCCGAGAAGCGGACCCCGGTCGCGTTCCCTCCCCGCCGCAGCGACGGGATGCGGTTGACCTCGCGGCCGGTGTGCGTGTCGATCAGTGTCACCCGCTTCGCGTTCGTGACGGCCAGCAGTCGCCCGTTCGGGCTGAAGGCGTATTCGTAGGCGTCCGTCGTATTGATCTTGATCTCTTGGACCGGACGGGGGGCGGCCGAGTCGTGGTGGCGGATGACGAAGTCGTCGTTGATGGGGTTATGCAACGTCAGGAGCCGGTCGCCGGCGAAGGCGGCCGTGAGCAGGGTCGAAATGTCGTCGGGGCGGTAGCGGAAAATCGGTCGGCCGGTGGTCGTGTCGTAGGCCCAGACAGAGGTGGTATCGAACGCCAGCACGCGCCGGCCATCGGGCGACACGACGAGTTGCTGCACCCACCCTGGGAAGCGGAAGCGGTCGGACCCGACCTGCCCGACGAGTGTCGGCTCGAACGCACCGGCGGCGGTCGTCAGAAGTATCAGCAGTGCGAACGCGCGGAGCATGTCTGCCTTTGACTGCTACTTCATCCGCCTCAATGCGGCGGCGGCCTCTTGCGTTTGTCGCGAACCCTCCGCCCCAGCGGCGAGAGCCTTCACGACCGCCTTCGCGTCAGCCGTGCCCAGCCATTCTAACGCTTCCACCGCACGGGCGGCGCGAATCGCCGTCGGCGTCGGCTTGCGGACGTTCGCCAACAGCCCCTCGATCCGCTGTCGGGCTTCGGCCGAGTCAGTCGTGTCGAGCGTTCGCTTCAACTCCGGCACCGCGAGTTCGCCGAACGCTCGCAGCTCCTTCACGGCCGTCTGCCGATCCGCGAACGCGGGGGCATCGAGCTTGTCGATCCACTTCGCCAGCACGCCTGTCGCCGGCGGCGCGGTCGGAGTCAGCTTCTGTCGAAGGAACGCGACCGCGTCCGGCGGTGTCAGCACCATTTGCCGGGCGGCGTGATAAGCGGCCGTCGCGTCTGGCTTCTCGAGCGAGGTCCAGGCGGCGTCCCACTCGCCGGGTGTGGCCAGCGGGCGGAAGGCGATCCCGCCGCTGAGGTCCCAGAGGATCACCGGCCACCCCGGCCCGGCCGCGGCGAGCGTGCGGCCATCGGCGGCGAGGGCGAGGGCGTGTACGTCATTCTTCGGCGTCGGCAATTTCGCCCGCACCTGGCCGGTGAACAGTTCGTAGGTGCGCACCTCGTTGTTTGTGTGCCATGCGACCGTGCGGCCGTCGGGCGAGAGGGCCAGCCGCAACTCCTCGCCCTTCGCTACCGGGCCGAGCCGTAGCAGTTCCGTGCCGGCCTCCGAATCGACCACGATCAGGTTTTTT
>JBBQCQ010000575.1:0-3308 GCA_038318835.1 Gemmatales bacterium
GGTGAGCTTCGTCTATCGCCAACGGCTCGACCACCTTGTGGACGAGGTGCCCTGCTCCACCTGCCAGGGTTCGCGACTGCGGTCAGACGCCGCGGCGACGCAGTTCGCGAAGCACACGCTCGGCGATCTCGGTAGCCTGCCGCTCCGCGATTCGTTGTCGTTGTTTCACGCGATGAAACTGTCGAAGACCGAGAAGCAGGTGGCCGGAGAAATCCTCCGCGAGATCACCAACCGTTTGAAGTTCCTGGTGGATGTGGGCCTCGACTACCTCTCTCTCTCGCGGCCCGGCCCGACGCTTTCGGGTGGTGAAGCTCAGCGCATCCGGCTGGCATCGCAGATCGGCAGTGGCTTGACCGGCGTGCTGTACGTCCTCGATGAGCCGACCATCGGCCTGCACCCGCGCGATAACCTGCGGTTGCTAAAAGCTCTGCACCACCTCCGCGACCTAGGCAACACGCTCATTGTCGTCGAGCACGACCGCGAAGTTATCGCGTCGGCCGACCACCTGCTCGACTTCGGCCCTGGGGCTGGTGATCGGGGTGGAGAGATCACCGCGACCGGCCCGGTCAAGCAGGTGCTGAAATCGAAGGATTCGCTCACAGGCAAGTACCTCGCGGGAAGCTTGGCCATTCCCGTTCCGTCGAATCGACGCATCATCGCGGAACCGTTCGCGTCCGACCTGCCGACGCCCGAAGAAGTCCTCGCCCGCTCGCCGGCCGCGGCGGTTATCACCATCGTCGGCGCACGGCAGAACAACCTCCGCAACCTCGATGTGAGTATCCCCCTCGGCGCGTTCATCGCCGTCACCGGCGTCAGCGGGTCGGGTAAGTCGTCGCTCATCAACGAGGTGCTGTACAACACGCTCGCCCGCAAGCTGAACCGTGCCCGCACCGCCGGATCGGCCGTAGACGACATCCGTGGCCTCGACAGCGTGGACAAAGTCATCAACGTCGATCAAGACCCCATCGGCAACTCTCCGTCGTCGAACCCCGTGACGTACACCGGCGTCTTCGACCTGATCCGCGAACTGTTCTCGCGGCTGCCGGAGTCCAAAGTCCGCGGCTACCACCCCCGTCGCTTCAGCTTCAATCAAAAAGGCGGCCGGTGCGAGGCGTGCGAGGGGATGGGCCAGAAGAAGATCGAAATGCACTTCCTGCCGGATGTGTGGGTGGAGTGCGACACTTGCCACGGCAGCCGGTACAACCCGGAAACGCTGGCCGTGAGGTACCAGGGTCGGTCGATCTCCGATGTACTCAACCTGCGAATCACGGAAGCCCTCGACTTGTTCGGGAACATCCCGAAGATTCGCATCGTGCTACAAACGCTCGCCGACGTGGGCCTCGGATACATGGCCCTCGGCCAACCAGCCCCGACGATGAGTGGCGGCGAGGCGCAGCGAGTGAAGTTGGCCGCCGAACTCGCCCGGCCGAGTACCGGGCGGACGATCTACGTCCTCGACGAGCCGACGACCGGCCTGCACTTCGACGATGTGCGGAAATTGCTCGACGTGCTGCACCGCCTCGCCGACCTGGGGAATACGGTCGTCGTAGTCGAACACAATCTGGATGTGATCAAGTCGGCGGACTGGCTGATCGACGTTGGCCCGGAAGCTGGCATTGGCGGTGGTCAGATCGTCGCCCAGGGCACACCGGAACAGGTCGTCGAACAGAGCCGTCGTCCCGGAGTCGTGTCGCACACCGCAAACATCCTCGCGGGAGTTTTAACCGACGGACCGCACAAGAAGCGAGAGAAGTACGACCCGAAGAAAGCCCTCGCGGCCAAGCTCGGCGACATCGACATCACCCAGGTCGGCGACGACGCGCTCCTGCCGTGGGAAGAAGACGGCAAGCGGTGGCACACAAAGGACCGCGTGACGAGTACCGGCAAGCCCTGCAAGTGGGACGGCGCGACGCTGGCGTTCGTCGAGGAGGAAGTCCACAAGCACGGCACCTTCTCCGACACGAACTGGAAGCACCGCAGCGTGGTCGAAATCGCGGCCGAGACGAAGTCGCATGGCTGGTTCTTGCACGCCCTGACCGGGCACGAGGCCTACTTGAAGCTCGTCTTCCGCGTCGGCCGTGGCACCTTCAAGGAAGCCGACCTGGCCACGGCGCTCGCCCTTCCGCCATTGAGCGACACGCCGGGGTTGGAGGGGTACGCCCGAGACGGCAACCGCGTGGAGATTTCGACCTCGCCCGGCTTGCAGCAGGTCGTCGTGATCGTCCACAAGCTCGACGATGTGAAAACGCCGGCCTTCCTCGCCTTCCTCAAGAAGGCTGCCGAGTCGTTTCGGAGTTTGGTGAACCCGGCCCAGAAGGGCGTGGAAGACTACATGCCCTGGAAGAAGGACGGCGAAAAGTGGCACCTCGGCGAGAAGGGCTTCCCGCCCGGTAAGAAGCTGAAGTGGGACCGCCCAGCACTGCCGCTGCTCTTGAAGCTCGTCCGCGAAACAGCCCCGGACGTGGAGGTAAAGTGGGACAGCCGCGATCACATCTTGCTGAAACTGCCGGGAGCCGGGAAAGCGTTCGCGTGGTGGCGTACGAAGGAGGCGAACGCGCTCGTCTGTAACTTCGTGATCCGCGTCGGTCAGTTCAACCTCGCCCGCGTCGAGGGGTTCAGCCGCAACGCCGAGATCACCGGTGACCGCACCGATGGCTCGCAGGTACTGAAGATGGAGTTTACCTCGCCGGAACCGCTCCGCTCGAAGGCGTTCGTCGCGTTCCTGAACGAGTACCTCGCCAGCTTCCGCGAAACATTCGCGAAGGCGGCCGTTTGATCCGTTACGGCGTCAGCACGAGCTTGTGCAGGAAGAGCATCGAACGGTCGCCGTGTTCGTAGAACTGCTCCAGCATCAGGTCCAGGTCTTGCTTCAAAATTTGCGCCTTGTAGCCGCGGGGGATGTCGCTGTTGATCCGCACACTAACCGGCTTCGACCAGTCGATCATCTCGCGGTCGAGCCAGATCGTCACGGTCTTGAACCCACGGCTGCTGATCTTGATCTCGTTCCCCTGGAAGATGTCCGCCTTCACTTCGGCCGGCGTGAACCCACTCTGGCGGCCGTTGGCGAGATTGTTGTTCGCGATGTCGTCAGAGCCGACCCAGTAGAAGCGGTTGTCCCCCTTCCGCATCGTCATGAACGGCTCGACCGCGGCCGCGTTGTTCAGTCGCAGGACGCCCGTGCCGGTGACTCGCTTTTTCACCCGCAGCCAGTCGAACATCAGGTGCAGATCGCCGCTGAACCATTCGGTCGCCCGTCCGCGGTAGACCGTTGCGATGGCCGGGTAACCGCGGGAGACCTGTTCCTCCAA
>JBBQCQ010000576.1:0-3304 GCA_038318835.1 Gemmatales bacterium
GGCGGCGAGGGCAGATTCAAGCTCGTCCCACTCGGCGTGATGGCCGCGAAGCAAGCGGGTAGAGATGCCCGACCGCGCGAGGTCAGGCCCGCCATTCGTAGTCCCATGTGCGCCGTAGCCGAGGTAGTCGTTCGACGTGAAGTCGAGGCCGCGCGGCAGTTTCAGCGAGCGGAAGCGGCCCTGCCCTCGCAGTTCGTCCAGCGCGCCGGACCATCGCTCGCTCAGTGGCATGGCGATTCGCACGGGGTCGTGGTCGGCAGGCCCATCGCCTGGAAGAGTTGCGCGTCGGCAGTCGCGTCCGGGTTCGAGGCGGTCAGCAGCTTCTCGCCGAAGAAGACCGAGTCGGCCCCGGCCAGGAAGCAGAGAATCTGCAACTCGCGGCTCATCTGGTCACGGCCGGCACTCAGGCGCACTCGGGCTGTCGGGAAGGCGATGCGGGCCGTGGCGATGAGGCGGACGATTTCGATGGAATCGACCTTCGGGGCCATCTGCAACGGCGTGCCCTGGCTCGGCATCAGGCAGTTGATCGGCACGCTCTCGGGCGGCGTTTCGAGGTTTGCCAGTTCCACCAGCATCATCAGCCGGTCGTCTTCGGTCTCGCCCATGCCTACAATGCCGCCGCTGCACACCGAGATGCCCGCCCGGCTGACGGCCTTGATCGTCTCGATTCGCTCGTCGAAGGTTCGCGTCGAGATCACTTCGGGGTAGTACCGCCGCGACGTGTCGAGGTTATGGTTGTATGCCGTCAGCCCGGCGTCCTTAAGCCTCTCGGCCTGGCGGTCCGTCAACATGCCGAGCGTCACGCAGGCTTCCATGTTTAGGCCGCGGACGACGCGGACCATGTCGATCACGCGGTCGAACTCCGGGCCGTCCTTCGGCTGTCGCCACGCGGCCCCCATACAGAAGCGGGTGGCCCCCGCCGCCTTCGCGGCCTCCGCCTTCTCGCGTACTTCGTCCACGGTCAAGAGCGGCACCCGCTCGACGGGCGAATCGTAGTGGGCGCTCTGGCTGCAATACTTGCAGTCCTCCGGGCACCCGCCGGTCTTGATGCTGAGCAGCGCACACTTCTGAATATCGCGGTAATCGCGATTCGCCTTGTGGACTTCCGCCGCCTTCAGGATCAGTTCCGGCAGGGGAAGGGTGTACGTGCTCTTGAATTCGTGGAAGGACTTCATGCGATGAAGTGTATGACCCCAGTGGGGCACACTCAACACGAGGCGGGCGAGCAATGACCACGGCGATCGAACCCGAACCAAAAATCCGACTCTTCCCGGCAATCTTCCTGATTGGATTGGCCGCAGCCGCGTTCGTTCTGTTCCCGATTTTGTACCCGCGGACGCCGTACCATTTCCTCGGCGGGCTCGGCGGGCCGACGCTAGCAAGCCTCGGCATCCTCATCTGGTGGCTCCGTGGCAGCCGCGTGTACGGCACGTTCCGCTGGCTGCCGGTCGTGCTGTTCTTGGTGCCGGCGATGGCCAACATTTTCCTCTTCTACCGTGAGGGGTTGGGCATTCCGGTTGTCCTTTTCGGCTTCCCGTTCGTCACCTTCCTGTGGGTGGCGTGGCTGGTCGTCAGTCGGCCGACGCCGCGACTGGTGCAGCTTGCCGGATTGCTCGGCGTAATTGTCGGCGGGTGGGCGTTGTTCTCGATGGTGCGAATCGGCGAGATGAACGCGGAGATCGAGCCGGAACTCGACTGGCGGTGGAACCCAACCAAGATGGAGAAGTTCCAGCAGGAGCGGGCGAAGTGGGCCGCGGCCGCCCCGGCGACAGACACGATCGCGGTGAAGCCGGGCGACTGGCCGGAGTTCCGTGGGCCTAAGCGTGACGACAACGCGACCGGCGTGACGATCGACACCGACTGGAACACGCACCCGCCGAAGCTGCTCTGGAAGCACCGCATCGGGGCCGGGTGGGGCAGCTTCGCGGTGGTCGGCGACAAACTGTTCACGCAGGAACAGGTGGACGATCAGCAAGAAGCTGTGACGTGTTATTCGGCCACGGACGGCGGGCTGGTGTGGGAGTACAAGTACCCCGCCCGCTTCTACGAGCAGATCGCCGGCGTCGGCCCCCGGGGCACGCCGACGATCGTCAACGGCCGGTGTTACACCTTCGGCGGCAGTGGCAAACTTGTCTGCCTGGACGCCGCGAAGGGCACGCTCATCTGGGAGCGCGATGTACCAACCGACACCGGCGCGAAGGTGCAACAGTGGGGCTATTCGAGTTCGCCGCTGGTCGTGAAAGGCGTCGTAATCGTCTTCGCCAACGGCCCCAACGGCAAGGGCACGGCCGCGTACAAGGCCGACACCGGCGAACTCGCGTGGACGGCGGGCAACGGAACCCTCGGTTATAGTTCCGGCCACCTCGCGAACTTTGGCGGCGTCGAGCAAGTGTTGATGATAAGCGACCTCGGCGTCGAGTCGTACCGCCCGGCCGACGGCAAAGTTCTCTGGGTCCACGACTGGAAGCAGCGCGGCGTCAACCGCGTCAGTCAGCCGGCCGTCCTCAGCGACACCGACCTGCTCCTCGGCACCGGCGTCGGCACCGACCAGGGCACGCAGCGCGTGCATGTGACGCGCGACGGCGACGCCTGGAAGACAGAGGTCGTGTGGAAGTCGAAGAACCTGAAGCCATACTTCAACGACGGCGTCGTCTATCAGGGCCACTTCTACGGCTTCGACGACAGGTCCTTCACCTGCATCGACCTGACGGACGGTTCGCAGAAGTGGAAGACCGGCACGCAGTACGGCCACGGCCAGGTGCTGCTCCTCGGCGACGCGGGCGTGCTGGTGGTGCAAGCGGTAGACGGCAGAATCTTCCTGGTGGCCGCGAACCCGGACGAGCACATGGAACTAGCGAAGCTGCAAGCCCTAGAAGGCAAGACGTGGAATCATCCCGTCATCGCCCACGGCAAGCTGTTCGTGCGCAACAACAGCGAAGTGGCCGTGTACGAGTTGAAGATGAAGTGACCGCTACGGCTTGCCGAGGACGAGATCGACGACCCAGCACCCGCGAACGTGCGGGCCGGGTCCGCGACAGTGGTCTAAGATCGCTTCAACTTCGCACCCGGCGTCTTGAAGGGTATCAGCGAGAATCGGCATCGCATAGAAGTCGCGAGCGGCGTACATTGCCGCGGCTAGACCGGCCGCGGTTTCGGTTCTCCAAGTCCCATCGAAGCGACAGGAATGGTACGGCCACCCGATGATGTCGCGGATGAGATGCGTCTGGTGGATAGAAACCTGCTCGAATCGCTGCATCGGTGAGAACATTTTGTACAGGGCCCATGCGATTTGCTCGCGAACCCG
>JBBQCQ010000577.1:0-3300 GCA_038318835.1 Gemmatales bacterium
AAAACTCTTTGGCCTGTCGCGGCGGCGACACCTACCGCCGTTCACGCACCGCACGTTTTTGCGGCAGGCGTGGTGGGCCGGGTGGACGAAGCGGCCGAAGACCGAGGGGCGGAAAGTCGCGTACTTCGTGGACGTGTTCGCGAATGTGTGTGACCCCGGCATCGGCCTCGCGGCAGTCGCGGTGCTGCGGCACCACGGGTTCGAGGTTCACGTGCCGTTCCGCCAGCGCGGCAGCGGCATGACGCCGTTGAGCTTCGGCGACGCCGATTCCGCCCGCGACGCCGCCCGGTACAACCTGCAGGCACTCGTCGAACTCGCCCGCGATGGGTACACGATCGTCTGCTCCGAGCCGGCCGCGGCGCTGGCCCTGTCGCAAGATTACCTCGTGCTCCTCGACGCTGCCGATGCCGCGTTGGTGGCCGGGCAGACAGTGGAACTGACGGCCTTCCTCGGCGAGCTGCACGACCGTGGCGAACTGAAGATACCCAGCCGGCCGTTGCCCATCGGCCTCGGGCACCACGTGCCGTGTCACGTCAAGGCAGCCGGCAAACCGCCGGCGTCGCCGAAGTTGCTGGCGCTCATCGCGGGGGCGACGGTGGACGTCCTCGACCGCGGCTGTTCCGGCATGGCTGGCGCGTGGGGGCTGGGCGCGAAGAACTTCGAGGCATCATTGAAGGCCGGGGCGGAGATGATCGCCGCCCTCGAACGGCCGCGCATCCTCTATGGTTCGACCGAGTGCTCGGCCTGCCGGATGCAGATGCAGCAGGCGACCGGCAAGCGAACCCTGCACCCGGTGCAATACCTGGCGATGGCCTACGGACTGATCGAGATGGACCTATGATAACGCTCACCGTGCTCCTCTTCGCTCGCGCGAAGGAATTGATGGACCGCGACGCCGTTTCGGTGGCCGTGCCATCGCCCGCCACGGTCGGCGATTTGCGCACGCACCTCGCGGCCGCTTTTCCGCCGCTGGCGGTCCTGTTGCCGCGATGCGTGATTGCGGTGAACCACGAGTTCGCCGAGGATTCTCATGGGCTGAACCCCGCCGACGAGATTGCCCTCATCCCGCCGGTCAGCGGCGGATAGAATCGACCTCATGATCCGGCTGACGCCCGACCCCATCGATTATCATGCCCTCACCGATGCCGTCGTCCGCCCCGAATGCGGTGGCGTGGTCCTCTTCTTGGGCACCGTTCGCGAACTCACCGGCGACGTGCGCACGGTCTTCCTCGACTACGAAGCCTACCCGCCAATGGCCGAGAAGAAGCTGGCCGAAATCGAGGCCGACGCGCGTTCCAAGTGGCCCCTCGGCGAGGTGGCCATCGTCCATCGTCTCGGCCGAATGCACGTCGGCGAAGTCAGCGTGGCCGTGGCCGTCAGTTGCCCGCACAGGGCACAAGCTTTCGAGGCCGCCCGGTTTCTGATTGACCGCGTCAAAGAATTGGTTCCAATCTGGAAGAAAGAGAACGCACCCGACGGACAGTCGGAGTGGGTACACGGTTAAATCGTCATTGGTGATTGGACAAGACCTGAGCACTCCCGGTCTTGTCCAATCACCAATCACAAATCACTCCGGAGACTGAACATGGCCGCCATCGAATCGCATCTGCCGAAAGTCTACCTCGCCCGGCACGGCGAGACGGAATGGACGAAGACCGGGCAGCACACCGGCCGTACCGATATCCCGCTTACACAGCAGGGGGAGGACGATGCGAAACTCATCGGCCTGCGGGTGGCCCACCTGACGTTCACGAACGTCTTCACCAGTCCGCTCCAGCGAGCGAAGCGGACGAGTGAGCTGGCCGGGTTCGCCGCCCTGGTCGATCCCGACCTGATGGAATGGGATTACGGCAGCTACGAGGGGAAGAAGACGGCCGAGATTCGCAAGGGCCAACCCGACTGGCAACTGCTCAAACACGGCGCGCCGAACGGCGAGACGGCCCAGCAAGTGGCCGCCCGAGCCGACCGCGTCATTGCGAAGGTGAAGGGCCTGACCGGCAACGTGCTCATCTTCGCCCACGGGCACTATCTGCGGGTGTTCGCGGCCCGGTGGGTCGGGGCCGATCCGTCGTTCGCCCAGCACCTGCTGCTTGGCACATCGTCCATCAGTGTGCTGTCGTTCGACCACGCCCGCCTCGACGAACCCGCCATCATGCTCTGGAACGACGACCGCCACCTGAGCGGCGAAGGCTGCGTGATCCCGACGGCCAAGAAGTGACCGCGCTTGCTCTCTCTCACGCCCCGTATCCCTCCCCGGAGTTCCTGCCATGTCGCATCGATTCTCGCTCGCGGTTGTCGTCGTTGCGATCGCGCTCGCCGCGTTTGTTATCCCCGGTCGCTCGCAGCCGCCTGCCAAGAAGGTGGTGATTCCCGAGATGACGTTCGACGAGGTCAAGGAGATCGCCCCCGGCGTGTTCTTCCGGTACTCGTCGATCAGCGCCACCGACCCGAAGATTCCCTTCGGCGGGTCGAACCACACATGGGTGATCTTCAAGGATCACGTGGTCGTGATCGACGCGAACTTCCCGAAGGAAGCCGGCGATGTAATCGCGGCCATCAAGAAGACGACGAAGCTGCCGATCAAGTACGTCCTCGACACGCATCACCACGGCGACCACGCCTACGGCAACGCGGTGTGGGCGAAGGAAGGGGCGAAGATCATCGGCCACACGCACGCCGCCCGCCTCTTGATGGCCAACGGCGCGAAGCAGTGGGAGGAGCAGGCGAAGGACCGCAAGGATGTGAAGGACAGCCACCTGCACCAGGTGGATCAGTCGTTCGACGGCAAGCTCGTCCTCGACGACGGCACGCAACGGATCGAATTCCACCACCTCGGCCACAGCCACACCAGCGGCGACGCGGTGGCCTACCTGCCCAAGCACAAGATTCTCTGCACCGGCGATGCCTGCGTGAACGGGGCGTTCAACTTCATGGGCCACTCGAACTCGGCCGAGTGGGTCAAGTGCCTGGAGAAGATGGAGAAGTTTGACATCGAACTCATCTGCCCCGGCCATGGCCCGGTGGCCGGCAAAGACTTGCTCGCGAAGCAAAAGCGGTACTTCGTCGAACTCCGGGCGGCCGTGCAGAAGGGGATCGACGCGAAGAAGACGGTGGACGAGATCGCGGCCGGCCTCGACATGCCGTGGTACAAGGAGTGGACCGGCAAGGACGCGAAGGACATCAAGGAGAACGTGAAGCACGTCTACGACGAGATGCAGGGCAAGGTCGAGTGGGACAAGCTGGGCCGGACGCCAACTCCGCTCGACTGGCGGCCCTCGGTAACGGTGACGGCGGGACGCT
>JBBQCQ010000578.1:0-3289 GCA_038318835.1 Gemmatales bacterium
TCGATGAGTCGTTCATCGAAAACCATCGGCCCGATTCCGAAGGTGCGCTGTTCAAAGTGGACCAGGGAGGGCCGGGGTGCGACCTCCAGTTCCTCGGCGACGAGCCGGCCCTCTACCTGAAGACGTTCGATGCGAAGACCCGGTCGGCGAAGAAGGACCCCGCCCGGCTGGTCGAGTTCATCAAACTGATCAATAAGACCGAGCCGAGGGATTTCGCGAAGACGCTCGAATCGAAGATGGAGGTGGACGACTTCCTGCGCGTGACGGCGGTCATGCTGTTCTCCGGCGCGTTCGACCAACTGACGGGATGGAACCCGCACAACTACTTTTTGTACCGCGACGCCAAACACGACCGCTGGCGGTACATGCCCTGGGATCTGGACGTCGGGTTCTGCGAAACCGCCTTCGGGAAAATCCAGGTGCTCGACGATTGGCACGCGGCCTGGCCCGTGCCGCGGACGGGTGCCCTCAACCCCCTGCTCGAACGTATCGTGGCCGATCCCGTACTCCTCGAGCGATACCGCAAGGAGGCTCGAAAAATCCTCGACAAGTCCTTCGAGCCGGAACGCCTGTGCAAGGCCATCGACGCGAAATACAAGCTCATCAAGGACGACTTGAAGGCGGATCCGTTTCCGCACCGACGGGCCACTGTGCCCGGCGATCGCAGCTACGACGACGTGGTCGATTCGATGAAGGGATTCGTGCGCAAGCGATACGCGACTGCGGTCCGGCAGTTCGACCAGCCGGGTGAGCGGCCCAAAGTTAAGCAACTACCTGGCCTCACGCCACAACTCGCTGTCAAGATTCAGCGAATCCAGAAGCGGGCCGAGGAGATGCAACGCAACGGCCAAGACGTATCCCCGATCGCTAAGTTGATGCAGCAGCTCGGCCCGGTGGTTCGAGGCGGCAAGCCGGAAGAGGCGGAGAAGATCGTCGCGGAGGCGTTGAAGCTAGTGGGTGAAAAGGACGAGTAGGTTCCGATTCGGTCGGGAACGGTCGCCGGACCAGGTACCGCAGCAGACGGCGGGGCATCATTGGCTTCGGAGATTTCAAGCTCGCCGCTAGCCTGCCGCTGCTGTGAGCGGTTTCGGTCGACAAAGAGGGATACGGTGGCGAAGAAGCCGACGAAGAAATCTCCCCCACCTGACGCACCGCCGGTGCTGCTCTCCGGTGGCAACCCGCAGATCGCGAAGGCCGATGGCGACGCTCCCGTGCAGGCGTACATCGCGGCCATGCCGGGGTGGAAGCAGGGCGTCGGCCGCCGACTCGACGCACTCATCGTCCGCACGGTGCCGCACGTGCGGAAGGCCGTGCGGTGGAACTCGCCGTTCTACGGCGTCGAGGGCCGCGGCTGGTTCCTCGGCGTCCACTGCATCACGAAGTACGTCAAGGTGGCGTTCTTCCGCGGGGCGGCGATCGATCCGATGCCGCCCATCGCGTCGAAGAAGCCGGATGTGCGGTACTTCCACATCTTCGAGAACGACACGCTCAACGAGAAACTTCTCGCCGACTGGATTCGGCAAGCCGCCGAACTGCCCGGCGAGGAGTGCTTCTGACGGTCATGCCTGACAACGAATCACCGCCCGGGCTGCACTTCCGCACAGGTCGGTGAAGACGCTTTCACTCGGCAGCAGGAGCTTCGCGACCAGGGCGGTCCAGCCGGTCTGGTGGCTCGCCCCCAGGCCCATGCCGGTGTCGCCGTGAAAGTATTCGTAGAACGGCACGTGGTCGCGGAAATGCGGGTCAGTCTGGTGCGTTTCGTACCACCCGTTCACCGGCCGACGACCGGCCGCATCTTTCAAGAAGATGCGCGTCAGCCGGGCCGAAATCTCCTTCGCCACGCCGAGGATGCTCATCATATTCCCGGACCCCGTCGGGCATTCGACCTTAAAGTCTTCGCCGTAGTAGTGGTGGAACTTGTGTAAGCTCTCGACGATCAGGTAATTCATCGGGAACCAGATCGGCCCCCGCCAGTTCGAGTTGCCGCCGAACGCTGGGATAGTGGACTCGGCCGGCTGGTAGTCCACCTTCAGCACCTCGCCGCCGGCCTCGAACGTGAACGGCCGACCCTTGTGCGCCTTTGACAACGAGCGGATACCGAAGTCGGAGAGGAACTCGTTCTCGTCCAGCACGCGGCGGAGGAGCTTCTTCATCCGGTGCCCGCGGAGCAGCGAGAGCAACCGGCGTTCGCCGCGGCCGCCCTCGAACCAGCGGGACACGAGCGTGGACAGGTCGGGGCGGTTTTCGAGAATCCACCGCATCCGCGTCGCGAATTTCGGCACACGGGCGAGCAGTTCCGGCTCCAGCACTTCCACGGCGAACAGCGGAATCAGTCCGACCATCGACCGCACCCGCAGCGGCTGAATCGTGCCGTCGGGCAGGGTGAGTTCGTCGTAATAGAACTGGTCCTGCTCGTCCCAGAGGCCGATGCCCTTGCCGGCCATGTCGGTCATCGCGCGGGCGATGCCGAGGAAGTGCTCGAAGAACTTGATGGCCATGTCTTCGTAGACCGGGTTGTGCAGCGACAACTCCAGCGCGATCCGCATGAGGTTCAGGCTGTACATGGCCATCCACCCGGTGGCGTCGGCCTGGATGATGTACCCGCCCATCGGCAACGGCCGACTGCGGTCGAACACGCCGATGTTGTCGAGGCCGAGGAACCCCCCCTGGAAGACGTTGCGGCCGCTCGCGTCCTTCCGGTTCACCCACCACGTGAAGTTGATGCTCAGCTTGTGGAAGATTCGCTCCAGGAAGGGGATGTCGCCGGCGTCGCCGCGTTGTTCGCGGTCGATCTGGAACACCCGCCACGCGGCCCACGCATGAACCGGCGGGTTCGTGTCGCCGAAGTTCCACTCGTAGGCCGGCAGTTGGCCGTTCGGATGCATGTAGCTCTCGCGGAGGAACATGAGCAACTGTTCCTTCGCGAAGTCCGGGTCCACGGTGGCGAACGGGATGGTGTGGAAGGCCAGGTCCCACGCGGCGTACCACGGGTACTCCCACTTGTCCGGCATCGAGATGATGTCGGCGTTCTTCAGGTGCTCCCACTCGACGTTGCGGCCGCGGTCCAGTTCGCCGTTGTTGCGGCGGCGCTCTCGGGGCGGCTTCGGCTGGGCCGGGTCGCCGTAGAGCCATTGCCACACGTCATACTCGAAGTACTGCTTCGTCCAGATCAGCCCGGCGATGGCCTGCCGGTGGATGAGCTTGGCGTCGGCATCGGCCATGCCCGTCTGGACGTGCGCGAAGAATGCGTCGGCCTCGGCGGTGCGGTCGGCGAACACATCGTCGAAGT
>JBBQCQ010000579.1:0-3284 GCA_038318835.1 Gemmatales bacterium
GTGCCGATCCTGGAGGGCGAGGCCGCTGCTCCACCGCCGCCGGAGCGAAAGAAGCCGAAGGCCAAGCCGGACCTGCAACCGATCTTCGACGAGGACACCACCGTTGAGGCGGAGGTCGTCGGACCCGTAGCCGCGGGGCCGAAGGTCGGCGACTGGCGGAAGGCCGCCCCGACGCCCGTGCCCGCCGTCGAGGACGAGAAGCCTGCGCCGAAGCGAGTCCTGCGTCGGGAGGACAACGACGCGGAGGACGACGCCATTCCCCTGCCCAACCGCCGCGGGCCGGGCGTGTGGAAGTACGTGCTGGCGGGGTTGGTCGTCATCATCATGGGCATCGGCGGGTACACCGGCATTCAGTACCTCGTCAACGAGTCGAAGAAGGAAGAACAACTCGCCGCCGAGGCCGAGAAGGAGTTCAAGGCCGGCAACTTCCCGCAAGCGGTGAAGCTCTTCGAACAACTCCAGGCCGAGTTCCCCACGAGCAAGGACGGCGAGCGGTATCAATTCTTCGGCAAACTGTCCGATGTCCACACGGCCGCGTCGGCTGTCACCGTTCGCGACAACCCGGGCGAGGCGCAGAAGAAGTTCGACGCCTTCCTGAAGGAATACGCCGACTCGCCGCTCGTGAAACCGAACGAGACCGGGTACGGCTTCGACGTGTTCGAGGCCGGGCGGAAACTCGTGGACGCCTACGCCGAGAACGCCGAAACGAACCTGAAGACCTTCACGAACGGCCGGCAGAAGCGGGAATTGCTCGACCCGGTCGAGAAGGCTATCGCCGACGGGCGGCAACTCGCGCCGGTGGTCGAACGCTACCGCATCAAGGAAGTGAAGCCGCTCGACGACCAGCGGAAGCGGTTCGACGACCTTTCGGCGAAGCTGGCACGCGAGCGCGAACGCCTGGCCCTCATCGACCCATACCGCGACCTGACCCGCGACCCGACCGATCAGCGAATCGCGCAGTTCGTCGGGGCGTTGCAACAAGCTCGATTCGAGTCCGACGAGGAAGCCCTGAAACTCATCGCCGACGCGAAGGCGGAGTTGCGACGGCTCATCCGCGGCATCGAAGACCTACGGCCGCCCGTGGCCGCCCCGCCCGATCCGACCGGCGGGTTGCTGTTCGTTGCGCCGCCGCTCGGCCAATCCACGCTGCCGGTGATCGTCTCGGCCGACGCGCCGCCGGAAGTCTTCTTCGCCAGCGTCCGCGGCACCCTCTACGCTCTCGACCCGGAGAACGGCAACTTGCTCTGGGCGACCCGCGTCGGTCGCTCGATTCTCGACCTGCCCGCCCGCTTCCCTGAACGGGCCGGCCAACCGGAACTCGTACTCGTGCCGGTCGACCGCAAAGGCTTCGGGCTTACCGCCCGTGTGGCCCGCACGGGCGAGGTCCGGTGGCACCAGCCGCTCGAAGGCCCGATCGCCGGCACTCCGGTCGTGGTGAACGGTCGCGTGTACGTGCCCTTGCGGGACGAACTCGGCACGGTCGTCGAGATCGAGGTCGCCACCGGCAACCGGCTCGCCCATTTGCACTTGCGGCAGCGGATCGGGCCGGGGGCCGTGCGTCAGCCGGGCAGCGGCATGATCTTCGTCGCGGCCGAGGCCCGTCGAGTCTTCGCCATCAACACCGAGGCCATTGACGCCGATGGTACCCGCCGGCCGTTGCGATGCGAACAGGTGCTCGCGACCGACCACCCGGAGTTGTCCGTCCGCGTACCGCCGATCCTGACCGGCCCAGCCGGCGAGGGAAAGGCGAACCGTTACCTCTTGCTTTGCCAGGCCGACAGCACGCAAGCCACGAAGTTGCGAGCGTTCCCGGTGTCTCCGCCGCAGCCCTATGACCCGGCCGTCGGCCCGCCGGAAGTGGTGCCGCCGCCCGGTGGTTCGGTCAGTCTCGCCGGGCACGTGCAGTTCCCGCCGTTCTCCGATGGCGAGCGCATCGCCGTCGTCACCGATGCCGGGGCGTTCGGCCTGTTCGCCACAAACCAGCCCGGCAACCAGGACGCGAACATTTTCGCGATCCCGACGGTGCCGCTGCCGACCGACACGAAGAACCCGGTGGCCGGGCAGGTCACGTCCGGCGAGGAGGACACCTTCTGGGCCGTGTCGCGGTCGAAGCTGTACCACCTGCGGGTGGGCATGACGCCGAAGGACGGGTTGCAGGTGAGCGCGTCCGGCTTACCGCAACCGGCGGGCATCCCGGTGCAGGCGATTCAAATCAACGCTCGCCGCGACACGGTCCTGATCGTCGTCCGGTCGGACGATTCCGATGGCGTGCGCGCATTTGCCTTCGACCCCCGCGACGGCCGGCAACGGTGGCAGCGGAAGGTCGGCATCGCCCCGACGAGTCGCCCGCTGCCCGTGGGGACGACAACCGCCGTGATCGTGGACGAGGACGCCGGCGTGTACGTGGGGCCAACCGACGCTATGCTGGCAGCCGCGAAGACGACGGCGGCAGTGCCCGCATCGGCGATAGTTGCGCCGCCGGTGCTCACGGCCCTCGCGCCGGCCGCATCTTGTACCTCGGCCGACGGCAAGACTGTGTGGGTGCTGATCGCCGAACGGGGTGAGAAGGACTCGATACGCCTGCGCGTGCGGAGCGTGGTGGAAGGCAAGCCGCCCGTCGAGGAACTCGTGCAACTCTCGGACAAGCTCGCCGGCTCGCCGACAGCCGCCGGCGATGGCGTGGTATTCCCATGCGGCGACGGGTTCCTGTACCGTTTCCAGCCGCGGGCGGGGAAGCTGACGCAAGGCCCACAGTGGCGGGGCGAAGCCGTGGGGCCGGGCGAGCCGTGCTTTGTCTCGCCGGTCGGGGCCGACGAGTTCCTGACGACCGACGGCAACCGACAGGTGACGCGGTGGAAGTGGGCCGGCGGCACCGAGTGGAAGACCCTCGCGGGGCCGTGGATCGTGCGGGACAAGATCGCGTTCCCGCCGGTGGTCGTGCCACTCGGCGGGAACGAGCGGCGGTTGTTCGTCGGCGACGCGGGTGGGACTGTGTCGATGTTCGATGCCGATCAGGTCGGCGAACCGCTCCGCCGGTGGCGGGCCGCGAAGGACGACCCGGATAACGCCATCCCCGTCGGCCGGCCGAGTACCGGATTCGTGGTGAGCACTGGCCCGACCGGTATCGTGGTCGCGTACTCGGTCGAGAACCGGCACATCGTCGCCGTCTCGCCGGGCAGCCCCAAGGCAGTGTGGGTCGTCCGGCGGCTCGGCGCGTCGGACACGCTCGGAGCGGTGGCCCTGCCGAGCGGCGGCTTCCTGTTCACCGACACGGCCGGAATCGT
>JBBQCQ010000580.1:0-3280 GCA_038318835.1 Gemmatales bacterium
CGGCCTTCGGCATGTTGTTCGTCACGTCGGCTTCGTCGAACAGCACCTGCCGTTGAAGGTTGCTCGGCTCGACGAAGTCGCGGTCGATGACGCGGATGAACCCGACGCCGGCCCGCACGAGGGCGTTGGCGAGGACGGTGCCGAGCGCGCCGACGCCGCAGAGCGTGACGCGGCTGGCCAGGATGCGCTCTTGGCCGGCCTTGCCGATGCCGGGGACGCGCATTTGACGGGAGTAGCGTTCGAGGGTATTGTCCATGATCTACTTCAAGAGGAAACGCGAAGGGGACCGCGGCAATCGTCCGCGCTCCCCTTCGCGTCGCGGGTTCTTCTAGTCTTCGATTCCATTGTCGGTCAGAAACTCTTGCAGGAATCGCACCTGCTGTTTCGGCCACTTCTCCGACTTGGCGAACGTCGCCAGGGTGGACAGGTCTTCCCGCAATCGCTTCAACTCGGAGCCGGTCAGCCGTTGGAGGTACGTCACGAGGTAGTGCATCGCTTCTTCTGCGACGGCCCCGTTCAGCACGACTTCCTCCGAGCCTTCGAGGAAGACGTAGGCGTGCAGCACGGCCAACAGCAGCGGGTTCACCCCGAGTTCCGGCGGGATCAGCGGGAAGACGGCCGCCCCGTCGGGGGCCTCGTCCGATGGCACTTCGTCGGGCATTACACGTTCTCGATCGGGAGGCGTGCGGCCACAGCCGCGAGGTCCGGGGCCGACACCACGAATCGCTGGAACTCGGCCAACGCCGTCAGGTCCGCGATGGTCCGCACCCGCGGCATCAGGGCGGTCCCCGCGGCCCCGAATCGCACGTCGAGAATCGACTCGATGCCTTCGAGCTTGCCTTCGAGCTTGCCTTCGAGCTTACCCTCGATCTTGCCCTGTTCGATCCCCTGGTTCATCCACATTTGCTCGGTCGGGCTGATGAACGGCATCTGTCGCTCCTCCTCGAAGGCCCGGTGCTCTGTCACGAACTCGAACTGCCGCGGCGGCGGCAGGGCCATGATGAAGTCGATCAGGCGGAACAGCCGCTGAATCCGCTCGCGGCCCAGGCCGCGGTCGTACAGGCCGCGGATCAGGGTGGTCTTCCATTCCTGTCGGGCGTCCGGGCGGCCACGGGTTTCCAGTGTCTTCAAGTGGGCCAGTGTCACCGCGGCGAACGGATTCGCATTCGCGATCAAGTCCGCTTCCCGACCCGTCCATTCTAGCAGCTTGGCCGTCGGGAAATGGAACGTCACGGTGCAACCGAGACACTCCTCGGCGAACGCGTCCGGTCGCCAGCCCGGCCGGTCGTCGCCGAGGATCGCCAGGCTGGCCGGCATTCGCCCGTACTGGTCGCGGAGGCGGTGGTTGTACCCGTACATCCGTTCGGCGAACGTGCCTTGTGGCTGATTTTGTACCTCGATGTGTACGAGGACCCAGCGTTCCGTCCCCTCTCGCAGCCATACCTTCGCGAGCTTGTCCACGGTCCCTCGCCCGGCCTCCGACTCGCGGGCGAACTTCTCCAGTTCCTTGTCCAGGAACTCGTGCCCGCGGGTCCAGTCCACGGCCGCGTGAACGGGGGCGAAGAAGAACGCCAGGCAGTCCTCGAAATACTCACCGACGGCCTCCTTCCAGGGGCCGTCGAGTTCCAGGGCCGGCTCGGCCTCAGCCACCGGCCACCGCCGGGATGAGGGCGACGACCGCGCCATCGTTCAGCTTCGTGTCCATCTCGTCGAGGTACCGGATGTCCTCGTCGCCGACGAACACGTTCACGAACGGCCGAATCTTCCCCTTGTCGAACAGCTTCGTGCCGAGGCCGGGGTGCAGTCGCACGAGGTCGTCGAGGGCCGCCTGCACCGTGTCGCCGACGACGGTGACTTCGGCCTGCCCCTCGGACTGATCGCGCATCGGCGTGGGAATCTGAACTTTGATCGCCATGATCGGTACTCATATAGCCGCCGGTTTACCGGCGGGTTTTTGAAGAACCGCCGGTAAACCGGCGGCTACATCGGGGCTGGGTTTACTTGCCGAAGTTTTTCGGCCGGGCGACGGTCATGATGACAGTGTTGCCATCGACGGTGAACTTCGAGCTTTTCGCGATGGCCTCGACCACCGAGATCACCGGCTTGGCCTCGGGCGGCAGTTGGTTGCCAAGTCCTTGCTTGATCTGCGGCAGGCCGAGCGAAATCAGGGCCGTCGCTCCCTTGAGGGCGTCCTTCACCAGGTCCGCCCCCTCGGCGTTGTCGGCCTTGAAGACGCCCTTCAGCAGCGTGTCGTCGGCCAGGTCGGCCGTCAAGGAGATCGATTCCAGCCGCTTGCCGGCCAACCAGAACTGCTCGGCCGCCGGCGGAATGATCTTGTCCAGGTCGCCGAACTTCTCGGTCAACTTTGCCAACAGCGGCTTCATGACCACCAGGGCCACCACGTCGTGCTTCAGGTCGGCCTTTGCGAGTTCTTTGCTCAGGTCGGTGCCCTTCGTCGCCCCGTCCTTGAAGATGGCTGTCAGGGTCGGCTCGGACCCGATCAGGGCCGTCGTCTCGTCGAGGACGATGCCGAAGAAGTCTTGCTTCTCGATCTTTTCCTTCGCCTTGATCGCCTTTTTGCCCGCGACGGTCGCTTCGGTTTCGCTCTCCAGCCACTTCGGCAACTCGGCCTTCGCGTCCTTCGTGGTCACCACGACCGTCGGCAAGGCTTGCACCTCGGCCGTTGGGAACAGTTCGATGAACAGCGTCCCGCGGATGATCGTGTCCAGGTCGATCTTCTTCTTTTCCTTCGTGTCGGCGATGGCCTTATCGACGGCCACGCCGAGGGCGGTGAGGTTCTTCTTGAGCTTGGCCGCGTCGACGCTGATCGCGATCGGTGCGGCCGGCGGGACGAGGTCGGCCGCCCGGAGGGCCGGCGTGAGGCCGACGGCCGCGACCGCGGCGAGGAGCAAACGACGCATGAGGGTAGTCCTTTCTGGAAGAAATTGGCCACAGATGAACACGGATGAACACAGATCAAAAGCGAACCCAGTATCTGGTTTTGATCTGTGTTCATCCGTGTTCATCTGTGGCCATTCTATTTTGAATCACACCAGTACCGCTTCGATCAACCCCGACAGTTGTTCGAATTCGAGCAGCGTCGGCTTGATCGTGGCCGGGGCCGTGAGCGAATCGAAGACCGCGTCCTGCGTCTTCAGGCCGTTGCCGGTGATGCACAGCACGATCACTTCGTCCCGCGGCAGGCGGCCGGCCGCGAGCAGCTTCTTCGCCACGGCCACGGTCGTGCCGCCGGCCGTCTCGGCGAAGATGCCCTCCGTCT
>JBBQCQ010000581.1:0-3266 GCA_038318835.1 Gemmatales bacterium
ACTTCGTCTCCCACGACCGCCGGCGAACGCACCCGAGGAAGGCGAAGCCGATTCCCGAACCGAGGGCGAGGCCGCCGATGACGCGGAAAAACACGTCGGCGAAAGTCAGCGGATACAACGCGAGCGGCGTAATCCGATTCAGCACCGTCCACCGACCCGGCACGAACACCACGACCAGGGCCATCAGGGCGATGCCGACGGCCACCCGCCGGAGCATTCGCGATGAGACATGCCGCGACAGGCCGAGCAGGCCGATCCAGCCGACCGTCAGGCCGAGGTGCGCGAGCAGCGGCAGCACGAGGGCGAACTTCCCGCCGGTGTCGCCGCTCTTGCGAGCCAGGTGAGAGAGGAAGTGCGATTGCCCATAGATCGCGACCAGGAACAATTCCCACACCGCGAACAGGCTCAGGCCGAGTGCAACGACGCCCAAGCCGGTCGCCCACCGACCGCGCAGCACCCCCACAGCGAACAGCACGGCCGGTAGGCCGAGGACCGAATACTTCGTCTGAAGGGCCAGCCCCAGGCACACGCCGGCCAGCATCAATGCGGCCCAACTTCTCCGGCCATCGGTGCCGCGTACGACGAGGGCGACGGCTGACAGTTGAAGGGCCATCGCCGGGATGTCGAGCATGAAGTTGAAGAACGGCAGCACGCCCGGCCCGAGCGTCAGCATCACTGCGGGAAGAGGGTCGTGCGGAGTGACGAACCGCCGCACCAGGAACCGCACGGCATACGCGAGGATGACCGCGAACGGGTACAAGCACAACTTCAGCAAGAATAATTGCTCGCCGACGAGCGAAATGCCGAAACTCAGCCAGTACGGCACGACCGGCGGCAGGATGATCTGCATCGCCGGCTGCGGCTGGTCGTACCAGAACAACTCGAACCCATAGGGGTCCAGCGGATGGCCCGAAAGGTGGCGGGCGAACGTGAGGTAGGCCGTGTCGTCGATCACGACCGGCTTCGCCGCGTTCGACACCGTCAGCAGGAGGGCCAGGACGACCGGGTGGGCGAACAGACGAGAACGATTCAATCGGGCACTCCGTCGGGCGGGAGACCTGGGTGATTCCGCGATCGGATGGTAAAATACGATTTGCACCCCGATTTGTCAGTCGCGCCGAGGAACCGCGTGCCCGGACCGGACCGATACCTGAACGACCCGCTCCCGATCGGTGCCGCCCTGCGCGTGTACTTGCTCGGGTCGCTGCCGTTCGATTCGTTCCTCGCGTTCCAGCGGCGGCTCGTGTACGAAATCGGCGGCGACCCGCACCTCGCCTCGCTAGTCATTTGCGAACACCCGCCGGAAATCACCATCGGCCGCGAGGGCAGCCGCTTGCACATCCGGCCGACGCCCGAACAACTCGTGGCCCACGAGTGGCGCGTCCGCTGGGTGGCCCGCGGTGGCGGCGTGATGTTGCACGTGCCCCGCCAGGTGTGCGCCTACCCGATCCTGCCGCTGGCCCACCTGCAGATGACCCCGACTGCGTACCGCGATGCCCTGCTCGAATCGGCCGCGGAAGTGCTGCGGCACTACAAGCTGGAACCCACGGTCGATGCCGAGCACCCCGGCCTTCGCCTCGGCGACCGCCGCGTCGCCCACGCCGGGCTGGCCATCCGCACCGGCGTGACGGCCTTCGGTTTGGTGATGAACGTTTGCCCCGACCTGGAACTCTTCGATGCCGTCGCCTGTGACGGCGACCCGAAGCCGATGACCTCCCTCGAACGCGAATCGCCGCTCCGCATCCGCCCGGCCGCGATCCGCCTCGACCTTGCCGACGCCATCGCCCGACGGTTCGGGTACGGCCGCCAGTCCGTCTTCCACACCCACACGATCTTCCATGCGAACACTGCAAGTCGTTGACCGACCCGCCGAGAAGCCGAGTTCCGCCCGCCGCCTGCCGGCGTGGTTGAAGCGACCGTTGCCCGTGGGGAACGAGAACTTCTACACCGAGTCGCTGCTCCGCGACCTGAAGCTCGAAACGGTGTGCGAGAACGCCCGCTGTCCGAACCGCCCGGAGTGCTACTCCCGCCGCACGGCCACGTTCATGGTCCTCGGCAACGTCTGCACACGGCCGTGCGGGTTCTGCTCCGTGCCCCGCGGCGAGACGGTGCAACTCGAAGACGACGAACCGGCCCGCGTCGCAGAAGCAGCCGTGCGGCTGGGCCTGAAGCACGTCGTGATTACGTCTGTCACCCGCGACGACCTGCCCGACGGCGGGTCCGACCACTTCGCCCGCTGCGTGACCGCCGTTCGCGAACGCACGGGGGCGGCGGTCGAAGTGCTCACGCCCGACTTCCTCGGCGACCGTGCGGCGATTACCCGCGTCATCGCGTCCCGGCCGGACGTGTTCAACCACAACTTGGAGACGGTGCCGCGATTGTACCGCCGGGTTCGCGGGCGGGCCGAGTATCGCCGCAGTCTGGACCTGCTCGCGCAGATCAAGAGCCAAGCCCCGAACATGGTGACGAAGGCCGGCCTCATGCTCGGCCTCGGCGAAACGACCGATGAACTGTTCGACGTGCTCGCCGACCTGCGGGCGGTGCGGTGCGATGTGCTCACGCTCGGCCAGTACCTCGCGCCGACGCTCAAGCACATCCCGGTGGCCCGGTTCGTGCCGCCGGCCGAGTTCGACGAGTTGGCGGTACGGGCGCGACTGCTCGGCTTCAAGCAAGTGGTGGCCGGTCCGTTCGTGCGGTCGAGCTATCACGCCGACGAGATGGTGCCGCACTGACGCCGGTGCCGATCCTGTTGCCCGAACTCGGCATTGCCACGGGCCGGTTCAGCCTCTGGTACGTCCGCCCCGGCGAGAGCGTGACGGCTGGCGATCGCGTCGCGGAAATCCTGATCCCTGGCATGACCATCGACGTGGCTTCTCCTGCGGACGGCGTCTTCCGCGAACGGCTCGTGCTGCCCGGCGATGTCGTGCAAATCGGGCAAACTCTCGGCCTGATTGACCCCCCGGCGGACCCGTGATGCCCGACCCGATGTTCCTTTCACTCGACGGCCTCGACGGCACGGGCAAGTCAACCCAAGTGCGGCTCCTCGCCGACTGGCTGCGGCACCAGAACATCCCGCTGACGACGTGCGTGGACCCCGGAGGCACCGAGTTGGGGGCGAAGCTCCGCGAAATCCTCCTGCACGGCCGGGCGAACGCGATGACTGCCCGCACGGAAGCGCTCCTGTTCATGGCCAGCCGCGCTGAACTTGTGTCGAGCGTGATTCAGCCGGCTCTGGCCCGCGGCGAGGTGGTGGTGTGCGACCGCTA
>JBBQCQ010000582.1:0-3265 GCA_038318835.1 Gemmatales bacterium
TCTTTCGTTGCCTCAGCGATGCTCCGCATCCGGCTGCCCTCGGCCATGCCGTGCGTGGCCACTCCCACCGTGGTGCAGGTGATGGAGTTGGCGGCCATCTTCGCCGTCGCCGCCTGCCCGCCGGCCCCATAGAGCGGGTCCCCGTCGGAGATGACGATGCAGTGCTTCACCGCCAGGTCGTAATCGGGGTTCGAGAGCGTGTCGGCGGCGGCGGTCAGGAATGGGTCGAAGTCGGGCATGTCTTGCGGGTCCATGCGGTCGATCTTGGCAAGAAGCCGACTCTTGTCCGCCCCGACCACCTGGAACGGAATCACCCAACTGACGCCCGCCGCCCCCGCGCCGAAGCCGTACTGCATCAGGCCGACCATGTCCGGGGCACTCAGCCGCTCGATGGCAAGCTTGGCGATGACCTTCTGCCAGTGGTTGCCGTCGGCCATCTCGGAGGCATGCATAATCAGGATCAACCCGCCCTTCCCCGCGGCCAACGGCGACTTGATCTCGCACTGCACCGGCAGCGCCTCCTCGACCGGCGTGTTCTGGTAGCCGCCGGGGCCGAACGAGTCGGGGCCGCCGATCATGATGAGGCCGGTGCCCTGATCGTGCACCGACGTGCGAATCGCCTCCATCTGGTCGCGGCTAAAGACCTCTGCCGGCACGTTGGCGAGGACGATGCAATCGTAATTCGTCAGGAACAGCGCGAAGTCCGCGATCTCGGTCGGCAACCGGGCGGGCGAGGCCACCGAGACCTTCACGTCGGCCCGCAAGAGTGTGCGGATGAGGTGCCCATGTTCGGATCGGCCGTTCTTCGGCTCCTCGACAAACAGCACTCGGCGGTGGCCGCGCATGACGACGGCCGTGCTGGCCCGGTTGTTCGCCACGCGGTCGTTCGGCAGGCCCATTACCACGTCGCCGAGTTGCCCGTTCGCCGACGGCACGCCGGACAGGATCGGCGTGAAGGTCGCCCGATACGAGAACGACGTTTCGCCCGGCTTCGGCGGCACGTCGCGGAACTTCAACGAGTTCAGCCCCGGTTGCAGGATGATCGTCGCCGGCTTGCCCATAGGGGCGTCGAGAACTTGCGGCTGATCTGCTTCGATGGCGACCTGTTCGACCTTTTCGCTGCCGTCCTCGCCCAGCCCGACGCGGACGAGTTCGAGAATGCCACGGACGACCCGTATCGGACTGGTATTGCGAATCAGCACCCGCAAAGGCAGCCGCGTGCCGGTCGTCGTCACCGGCGGAGCTTCGACCGATTGTACGAGGACTTCCCCCTCGATCTTGTTGCCGGGGGCGATGCTGATCACGTCGATCGCCACGCCGTTCTGTTTCGCCACGGCTGCTTGCTCGACGGCGTTGCCCATGTTCTCGTTGCCATCGCTGACGAGGACGACCCGCTTGCCGTTCCCTTCCGGGAAAGAAGCGACCGCGAGTTTCAGGGCAGCGGCAATGTCCGTGTACTGCCCCTCGATGGGGCCGGCCATGCGGTCGTCCACCTCGAAGCGATCGCGAACCGACGCCGGCGGCAGGGCCAGCTTCGGTCGCTTGCCGAACAGCACCACGCCGGCCTTATCGCGGTCGTGCTCCACGCCGCGGAAGAGTACCGCGTCCCGCACGAATCCGCGGACCCGCTGCCACCGACGATCAACGGCATCGACCGCGTTCGCCTCCGGGTCGATGTCCTGCGGCACGCTCTGCGAGCGATCCAGCACGAACAGCACCGCCACGTTCTCACTCGGCCGATTCACCCGCGGCTCGGCCAGTGCGAGCGCGAGCAGGGCCACAATCGCGCAGCGTGTGCCGATGGCGACCCACTTCCGCACCCGGCCGAGGCCCGACAGACTGCGACGGGCCAACAGCACCACCACCGGCACGCACACGAGCAGCACCAGCCACCACGGCCGGGTGAACTGCACCGACCGCGTCATGCGAAGGAATTCCGCGAGGGTGTCGCCGATCTCGACTTCACACCATCCGCCGAGGCCAAGCAGCACGCCCGCGACGAGAACGCGGGCGAGCATCGGCGACCACACTCGGCCGAAGGCGACGACGGCGATCGTGAGAACCAGGCCGAAGAGGCACGCCGCGAACAGTGCCGAGGCGAAGTGGAAACGGCCAAACAGATCGACCTGCACGCCGGTGAGCGAAAGCCCGCCGACCGCGACGAGGGCGATGACGGCGACGACGGCAGCTGGGGTGCGGAGACGCTTGAGCAACAGCATCGCCGCCACGCCCAGCAGAACGAGGGCGAACCAATGCAGCGTCAGGAATTCGCCTGGTCGGTTCATCAGAGCTTGATCCGCTGCACGCGATGGTTTTCGGTATCGATCACATGCACCCGCCCATACCGATCGACCGTGAGTGCCCACGGGTCGGCCAACTGCCCCTCGCCGCGGCCGGGGGTGCCCCAACTGCCGAGCGGCACGCCGGCGGCGGTGAACTTCTGCACCCGCGAGTTGCCGCGTTCCACCACATACAGGTTGCCCGCGGGGTCGAAGGCCAGGTCATACGGGTAGGCGAACTGCCCGACTTCGGTCCCCGGCCCGCCGAACGCCCGCACGAATCCGCCGTCGCGGTCGAACACTTGCACGCGGTGGTTGCAGGCATCCACCACATAAAGCAACCCGTCCGGCCCGAACGCCATAGCCCGCACCCGCGCGAACTGCCCCTCGCCCGTGCCGTTCTCGCCCCAGCACCGCACGAACTTCCCCTCGGCGTCGAGCTTCGTGATGCGATCCGTTTGCCCGAACTCCGAGACGTAGTAGTTCCCGTCGGCGTCCTGCACGCAGTCCGAGATATACCCGAACTGCCCAGGCTCCTTCCCGCCCGTGCCGCCGAAGTGCTGCACCTCGACGCCGTCCGGCGTGTACACCCGCACCGTATGGTAGTGCGAATCGGCGACGATCAAGTTCCCCTCGCGGTCCGCCCCCAACCCGCTCGGCCGCCCGTTGCGGAAGTCTGGCGTGGTGAACGTCGTGCCGGTATGTTCGCCGTCGAGCGTGTACGCCTGAATGCGGGCGGTGAAATCCACCACGAACAGTCGATCCCCGATCACGACCGCCGCCCGCGGCCGCACAATCTCGCCCGGCAAGACCCCGCGGTGCCCCCACACGAGGCCGGCCGCGTTCTTCGCCCACCGCCGACCGCCGGCCACGATCAGGACGACGGCCGGGACGAGCAAGATCAGCAGAATCTTCAGGCGGGCCGAGCGGAGCACGTGGGGTTCTCGGGGGAAGGTTCTGTCAGACTACCGAAGGAACAGCGAGAA
>JBBQCQ010000583.1:0-3265 GCA_038318835.1 Gemmatales bacterium
GGCCCACGCCGCGTACATGGCCGGGTGGGCCACGCGAATCCACTGCAACGCCGGCAGGAAGAACGCGATTCCGCCCGCATAGGCCGCAAGGTATCGCCGGCGAGCGGTGACACCGTCGGCTCGCACGAGCGTGAGGAACGGCCCGAGGGCGACGTAGCCGAGGAAGCCGAGGTTGCACGGGTAGAACGCGAGCCAGAGCAGCAGGCCGGACAGAATCGCAGGAGCGAAGACACGGGGCGGAGTCACGAGGGTTTTCCTGAAGACGCTTTGACGGCGAGCGGCCCGGCGTAAGCGGGCCGTGGCTTGACAGCCTCAGACACGGCCCGCTTACGCCGGGCCGCTCGCCTTTCGCACCTACTGAATCGCCAGCACTTCCACACCGTCGCCGGCCGCGTAGCTCACGTTGCCCGGCGGCAGCACCAGGAAGGCGTCGGCGGTCAGCATTCCGCGCAGGTCTGGCGAGCCGAACCATTGTAGGCCTCGCACGCGGTCGCCGACTCGCTTCGCCGGATGGTAGGTCGGGCGATTGTTGCTCGCCGCGAACGGCTCGGCGAGCGTCATCGTCATCGTCGCGGCTGGGGGGTCGGTGTGGCCGGCGAGCACTCGCAGGGCCGGCTTGACGAACAACTCGAAGCCGACGAACGAACTCACGGGGTTGCCCGGCAGGCCGAAGACGAGCGTGTCACCTTTCGTGCCGAACAGCAGCGGCTTGCCGGGCTTCATCTTCACATGATGGAAGTGGGCCGTCACGCCGCAGTCGGCCAGCACCTTCGGCACCAGGTCGAAGTCGCCCGCCGACACGCCGCCGGCCAGGATGAGGACATTCGCGATCTCTAGCCCTTCGGTGATGTACGACTTCAGCACTTCTTCACGGTCGGGGGCGATGCCGAGGTATCGCGGCAGTCCGCCGGCGAGCGCGATCTGCGCCGTTAGCATCGGGCCGTTGCTGTTGCGAATCTGCCCCGGCTTCGGCTTGCGGTTCGGCTCCACTAACTCGTCGCCGGTCGCCACCACGGCCACCTTCGGCTGCGGATACGCGGCCACCGTCGTTTTGCCGACACTCGCCAGCAGGCCGAACGATGCTGGCGTCAGCACCGTACCGGCCGGGATGACCGTCTCGCCGGCTTTCATCTCGGTCGCCTGCCGCAGGATGAACTGCCCGACCACCGGAGCTTCGCGAATGACGACGCGGTCGGCCGACGGCGAATCGGTCTTCTCGCGCATCACGACGGCATCCGCCCCCGGCGGGATCGGCGCACCAGTGAAGATTCGCGCTGCCTCGCCGGGGCCGATGGTCTTCGTCGGCAACTTCCCTGCGGGAATCTCCTCGATCACCGTCAGCGTGGCGTTCAGCGTCGCGTCGGCAGCCCGCACGGCGTAGCCGTCCATGAGCGACTTATCGAACGGCGGCGAATCCACGTCGCTGGCAACATCGACCGCGATCACCTGGCCGAGCGACGACGACATGAGGGCCGTGAAGTCGGACTTCAGCCGCCGACTGTGCTGAAGGACGATCTCGCGGGCCGTGGAAACGTCGAGCATGAGCGGGGTTCTCTCCGGCGGCGGGTTCATGATGTTGGATACGCGGCGACCGACCGTCGGCTTACAGTGGGGCGGGCAGGTCGCGGCGGGTGAACGCCAGTAGGGCGGCGAGGTAGCCGACAGTCCCGACGGCGACCAGCACGACGAGCATCGGCACCCCCGGCGAGCCGGGCCAGACTTCACCAAGGTTCGCCAGCCATTCGGACTTCAGCCAGATGCGCTGCGGCTGATAGTAGTAGAAGATGCTGAACGGCCGGAGCGGGGCGGCGGCATCCCACAGTTGGCCGAGGACGTTCACGATGAACATGGTCATCACCACCACGACCGCGAACCCGATGGCCCGCCACCGGCTGCGGTTGATGGCGGAGATGGCTAGCGTCAGGCCGCTGATCGCGAACAAGAGGGCCGCGAGGTTCACGATCGCCAGCGGCTGCCGGGTCGCGTCCACCGGCAGTTCGTCCGGCCCCTTCGGCAGCGACCGCCCGCCGGGCAGCTTCGGCATCTTGTCGAGCACCGAGTAATCGACCGTGAACGGCCCCATCACCTCCAGCCCGGCTTGCGTGCCCGCGACCACGCTGAGGCACAACACCGGGATAACAATCGCGTCGGTGATGAGGTGCGCGAGAATCAGTCGGTTCCGCGGGATCGGCTGCGACAGGAGTAGCTCCATCGTGCCGCGTTCGAGTTCCCCGGCCACTGCCCCGGCCGTGCGGCCGATGGCCCACACGCCGATGAGAATGAGCACCACCGGGTGTAGCAGTTCGACCGCCAGGAAATCGGTCGGCCGCTCGAACTGAATATCGGTGCCGCCGAGGACCGACTGCGACACCTTCCCCGGCCCCTTGAAGACAACCTCCTCGAAGAGCTTCGGGTTCACCTGACTGATGAGGGCCACGCCATTGAAGAACGGCGCGATCTCGGTCGTCACCCGCTGCGCCACCTTCACCCACAAGAGCGAGAAGCCGAACAGCAGCGCGCACACCACGAGCAGCGGCCAGCGGACATCGCGGAGGAACTTGCGAACGAGGGTCAGGGTCATCGAACAAAATCCTTAAAAACCGAACGCAGAGAACGCGGGATTGGAACGCCGGATTGGAACGCCGGATAAAACCAAATCCGATTTTTGATCTGATCCGGCGTTCCAATCCTGCGTTCTCCGCGTTCCGTTTTCTCTTCAAACATTCCCGTGGTACTTGTGGTAGATCGGCCCCAGGCCCAGCGGTTCGATCTTGAGATTCTCCAGCTTCTGTTTCGCCAGCCATTCCAACAGCGTCGGCAACTCGCCACGATACTCCAGGTCCAACCGGCCACCCAAGAGTGACAGCGGGGCGTCATCGGGGCCGGTCGGCGGCGGTGGGCCGACGAGGTTCGCCGTCACGCGGCGGCCGCCCCGTAGATCGGCCATGCACTGCTCGTGAACGAGTAGCCCCTTGCGAAGGATGACCACGCGGTCGCACACGGCCTCCACTTCTTGCAACACGTGCGACGAGAACAGCACCGCCTTGCCGGCCTGCTTCGCGAGGGCGAGTTGATCGAGCAGTTCGTCCCGCATCGTCGGGTCGAGGGTGTTCGTCGGTTCGTCCAGGATCACCAGCGGCACCTTCGGCACCAGAATCGCCAGCAGCGCGACCTTCCGCTTCATGCCGGACGACATCTGCACGAGCGGCTTGTCTACGTCGATGTCGAGCCGTTTCGCGAGGGCATCGACTTCCGTGCCGGGCAC
>JBBQCQ010000584.1:0-3259 GCA_038318835.1 Gemmatales bacterium
CGGAAGGTGTAGCTCCCCGCGTTCAACCCCATTGGCATCGTGAACACGGCCCGCCCGGCACTATCGAGGGTCGCAGTGCCGATCGACGTGCCGTTCAGCAGGAAGTTCACCGTCCCCGTCGGCGTGCCGAAGGTGGCCGTCACGGCGGCCGTCAGCGTCAGCGGCGTGCCGACCGTTGGCGAAGCGGGCGTGATCGTCAGAGCCGTGGCGGTCGGCGATGGGGTGACGGTCAGCGACACCGGCGGCGACGACGACGACGATCGGATCGTGTCGCCGGAGTAGTCGGCCGTAAGGGTGTACGCCCCCGTCGGCAATCCGGCCGGCAGCGGCAGCGTGGCATTCCCGGCGGCGTCGAGCGTCGCCGTGCCAACGGGCGAGCCGTTCACGCGGAACGTCACGTCGGTGGCCGGCGTGCCGAAAGTCGCGGTCACGGCCGCCGTCAGCGTCAACGGCTGGTTCGCGAACGCCGGGTTCAGACTGACCGCCGCCGTCGTCGTGGTCGGCACCGGGATCACCGACAGCGTGACCGGCGTGGCGGACGACGACAGGAAGAAGCCCGTCGGGCTGTAGTCGGCCGTGAGGGTGTACGAACCGGGTGCCCGCCCCGACACGGACAGCGTTGCCATGCCGGCGGCGTCCACCGCGACCGTGCCGAGGGGGGAGCCGTTCAGGTTGAACGTCACGCTGCCGGTCGGCGTGGCATTGGCGGAAGTCACGCGGGCTGTGAAGGTCAGCGGTTGGGCCGTGAACACCGGGTTCGGGTTTGCCGTCACGGTGGTCGTCGTGGTCGCTTGCACGGTCAGTACCGCCGACCCGCTAGAGGCCGTCACTGCGGGCGAACCGCTGTAGGTCGCGGCGAGGGTATGATTCCCGGCGGCTAACCCGCCGGGTAGCGTCACCGACGCCGTGCCCGCCGCGTCCAGCGACACCGAGCCGGGCAAGGCGGTGCCATCGACGATGAACGTCACCCCGCCCATCGGCGTGCTGCCATCGGTCGCGGTCACGGTGGCTGTCAGGGTGATCGGCTGGCCTTCCACGGCCGGGTTTGGCGAACCCACGAGGGTCGTGGTCGAGCCTGCGACGAATGTTACCGTGTCCGCGTTCGACGACGCTCCGAAATAGGCCGCGTCGCCGCCGTAGGTGAAGGAGATGCTCGCCGGCCCGGGCGCTGGTCCGATCGCAGTGAAGGTGAAGTTTCCCGCCGAATCGAGGGTGCCGATCCCGGCCGGTTGGCCGTTCACGAAGAGCTGAACCGGGCCGGTCGGCGGGAACCGCGGGTCGGTGACGGTGGCTGTCACCGTGAACGGTTGCCCCTGCACGAATGGCCCGGTGACGACCTGCGAAACCGACGCCGGAATCTGCACCTCGAACGCGCCGATGTCCGACCTCACGCCGATGCCGCGATTGATGCCGGCCCCGCCGCGCTCGTCGGTGGCCACGAGACTGTTGAAGTCCGCGTCGCGGGCCGGGCTTCCAGGGTTCAACCCGTGGACGAGTGCCCGCGGGCTGGTCCCGCCGAAGAACCCGAGCGGCGACAAGAGTGCGTCGATCGGGTTCGCCACTGTCCCGACTTGGTCGTTGTTGACGCCGTCCTGGAAGCCCGCGGTCCCGTCGCTGGTCCCGATCAGATTCGACCCGAGCGAATCGAACGACGGAGCCGAATTTAAGTTGCCCGCGTTGTACGAGACGTCCGGGATGAGCGGGGCACGGTTCCCGGCGACGAGCGTGCTGTCGACGTTGTAGAACGGTTCGGCCGTGTCGTTGTAAAGGCCGCCGCCGTCGCTGACGATCGCGTCGGGGCCGGCCCCGGCGTCCACCTCGTTGTTCGTCAGCGTGGCGTTGCCGATGAACCCGCTGGACGACGCAAACCCGTTGAGGTACACGCCGCCGCCGAACCCCTGCCCGCGGAAGGTAAACGTGGCGCCCGGTGCGGCGTCACCGCCGCGGGCAAGGTTGCCGGACACGGTCACGTTTTCCACGTCGAACGAGACGGAGAACCCGCCGATCTGCAGACCGCCGCCGTAAGCGTACCCGCCGTCGGCTTCCGTGTTGGTCCCCGTGACAACCGAAGCGTTTCCGCCGCGGGCCGTGTTCGCGTCGAGGGTACTCTGGGCCAGTGTCAGGGAACTGTCGTTGACCGCCAAACCGCCGCCGTAGGCGTCCCCGCCGAGGCCGATAGTCGCCCCCCCGGCAACCCCCCCGACGGCCTGGTTGTTGTCGATACGCACATCGGTGATGCTCGCGGACGCGGATTGAATGCTGACACCGCCACCGTAGGCATCTCCCCGGATCGGCCCTTCGTTAGAGCCGGCAGATGCGCCGCCGGTTGCGATGTTGCCGTTGATGCGCACCCCGTTGAGCTGCACCGAGCCGAACTCGAAGTACAACCCGCCCCCCAACCCGTACCCGGCCGAAAAATCGGGGAGCGCGGCCCCGCCCCTGACGGTGTTGCCGCCGATCGTCCCGCCGTTGATCGTGAGGGCGGTCGTGGCCCAGACGCCCCCGCCGCGGGCACTGCTGGCGGACAAGGACACCGCCCCGTCCAGGCCCGTGGCCTGGTTCTGCGTCACCGCAACATTGTTGAGAGTCAATAGGCCGTAGCTGCGAATCCCGCCGCCCATGCCATCGCTAAACGTCGGGCCGACCACAGCCCCGTTCTGGAACGTGCCGCCGTTGATGACGACCATCGGCGTCGGGCTGGAGAAGGGATCCGGGATGTCGAACACGCGGTCGCCGAGGCCGGCGGCATCCACAACCGCCCCGGCCATCTCGAACGTGATGTTACTCGTCACGTCCAGATCGCCCGTCCGCCCGGCGTCCTCGTTCGCCCCGGCGATGGTCAGCGAATACGTGCCCGCCGGCACGACGATCGTGTCGTCGGAACCGTTGGCGTTCGCGGCCAGAATCGCCGACCGCAGCGTGACGGGTCCGCCCGGCAGTGCCCCGGTAGTGGAGTCGAACCCGGTCGGGTCGAGGTCGGCGAACGACGTGACTGTGAACGTTGCAGGTACAGCCCGGTCTTCCAACGCCAGGAAACGAAGGGTCGGTCGGCGGCTCATAGGTGTCCAACTCGGAGGTAGGCGTATCGGAAGTGATCGACCCTTTGCGAGACGGTTGTCGATGGCCACCTGTCAGAATTCACCGAGCAACGGCGGGCACTTCCGGCAGGGTCGTCGCAATCCGCGCGAGCGGAGCCGCTTAGTCGTAGGGTGGTGCCGAGGAGTCTTCGACGAGGCCCACCGTCTGGGGGGTGAAGACA
>JBBQCQ010000585.1:0-3259 GCA_038318835.1 Gemmatales bacterium
GGGCGGCGGCACAAACCACCGCATCGGGCTGTACGATGCCATTCTCATCAAGGATAACCACGTTGCCGGCGTCGGTGGCGACGTGGCGAAGGCCGTCGAACTCGCCCGCACGTACCCCGGCAACGCGGGATTGGCCGTGGAAGTCGAGGTCGATTCGCTCGAACAACTCGACCGCGTGCTGAGCGTGAAGCCGGAAATCGTGCTGCTCGACAATATGACGCTCGACCAGATGCGCACGGCCGTCGCCCGCCGGAACGCCGTCTCGCCGACGACGCGGTTGGAAGCCTCCGGCGGCGTGAACCTCACGACCATCCGCGGCATCGCCGAGACGGGCGTGGACCGCGTCAGCGTTGGCGCGCTCACGCACTCGGCCGTCGCGCTCGACATCGCCCTCGACTTCGTCGCGTGACCGCTTCCCCCGAGATCTGGCACTTCGATACGCACGCCATCGGCCGCGAGGTGTTCGTTTACGACGAACTCCCCAGCACGAACGACCGCGCCGCGGAACCCGACGTGCCCACGGGCACCGTCGTCGTCGCCCGCCACCAGACCCGCGGCCGTGGGCAGTATGACCGCGTCTGGCAGAGCCGTCCCGGCGTGTCATTGTTGGCGTCGGTTCGGCTTGTGCCCCCGCCGGCGTTCAACCGCCCCGTGATCCTCACCGCGTGGGCGGCCGTGGTCGTCGGCGAGGCCATCCGCGAACTCACGGGGCGGCAGGCGAAGATCAAGTGGCCGAACGATCTCTTGATTCGCGGCAAGAAAATCTGCGGCATCCTGATCGAGCAGAAGGCCGCCACCATCGTCGGCATCGGGCTGAACCTGAATCAGACGGCTGCCGAGTTTGCGGCCGCGAACCTGCCCGACGCAACCTCGCTCGGTGTCGTTGCGGATACCGCCTTTGACCTGCGACACGTTTGCGAAGTCGTGATCCACAAGCTGGACGCAGAATACTTGCGACTCGTCGCCGGCGAGCGGGTGCTGTTGGAGGCTGACTGGAAGTGGCGGATCGGTGTGCTCGGCAAGCATGTCGTCGCCGATTTGGCCGACGGCGAGACTGTGGCCGGCCGACTGCTGGAGATGGGCTTCGACGGCATCGAGATCGATCAGGGCGACGGCGTCGTGCGGGTGCTCACGCCGGAATTCGTCCGCCGCCTCGCTGCCGTCTAGTCCGACCGGCTCCCACGAGTATATCAAGGGAAACTGCCTGCCCTCCGCCGAGGTCTTCATGTCGTCATCCTTACTCATCGCCGCTTTGTTTCTTAACACCCCTGCCGTGGCCGAGGGGGATTGGCCGCAGTGGCGCGGCCCGAACCGCGACGGCAAGTCGGCCGAAACTGGGCTGTTCGCCAAGTGGCCGGCCGGCGGCCCGAAGCTGGCGTGGGAGAATCTGCAAGCCGGCGTCGGCTACGGTTCGCCGGCCGTCGTCGGCGACAAGGTGTTCATCCTCGGTGGCGAATCCAACAAGCCTGGGGCGGCCGAGTTCGCGCTCTGCTTGAACCTGTCCGACGGCAAACAGGTCTGGAAGTCGCCCCTCGAAACGAGTCCGGGCAATTTCAGCGACGGGTGGGGCGGCGGCATTCGTTCGACACCGACCTATGCGAACGGCATGGTCTACTGCCTTGGGGCCACCGGCGATCTCATCTGCCTGAAGGCCGACGATGGCGCGAAGGTCTGGCACAAGAATCTCGTGAAAGACTTCGGCGGCGCCATCCCCAACTGGGGCTACTCGGAGTCGGTCCTCATCGACGGCGACAATCTGATCTGCACGCCGGGCAAGGGCACCGGGATGGTCGCCCTGACGGCCAAGACCGGGGACGTGGTCTGGACGTGCAAAGACTTCAAGGACGGGGCCGGGTATGCGTCGATCATTCCGACCGAGGTCGGCGGCGTGCGGATTTATGTGCAACAGACGATGGAATCGGGACTCGGTGTGCGGGCGAAGGACGGCAAGTTGATGTTCCGCACGACCGGCCTGAAACGCGGCGTCGCGGTCATCCCCACGCCGGTCGTCTCGGATGGCTACGTCTTCTTCACCGCTGGCTATGGCGCGGGGTCGGACTGCTACAAGCTGAAGGCCGATGGGGACAAGGTGGACGCCGAATTGGTGGGCAAGTTCCCCGCCCTGAAGAACCACCACGGCGGCGTGATCGCGAACGGCGACTTCATCTACGGGCACAGCGACAGCGGCGGGTGGACGTGCCTGCCGTTCAAAGACAGCAGCGGCACCCCGGCGTGGCAGTACGGCAAGTTCGGCAAGGGGTCCATCACCTACGCCGACGGACACTTCCTGTGTTACGAGGAACGTTCGGGCGACCTCGCGGTCATCAAGGCCACCGACGAGGGCTGGCGAGAAGTCGGCAAAATGTCGCTGCCGAAGAAGAGCAAGACGCCGAAGGGCCAAGGGGCCATCTGGGCGCACCCGGTCGTGGCGCACGGGAAGTTGTTCCTCCGCGACTTCGACTATCTCTTTTGTTTCGACCTGAGGTAGAGCAAGAGGCGATTTCACCACGGGAACACGGAGAGGACAAAACCGAGTGGAGATTTTTTCTTCTCCGTGTTCGCTGTGCCTCGGTGATAAAATCGCCTCTTGCTAGAGCGTGTAAGACGGATTCGCCGGCTGGGTATTGTCGAACACGCCCCGGAGGATGGTTCCGCGTGACCGACGGCACGACTGGCCCGCTCCTCGATGAGCGGTTGCAGACCCTCCTCCGCGCGGTGCTTCCGGCGAACCGTTTCTACGCCGAGAAGTTCCGCGACGCGAACCTGGAAGACTTTCTCCGGCTGCCGTTCACGACGAAAGCCGAACTCGTCGCGGACCAACGAACCCACCCGCCCTACGGCACGAACCACACCGCCCCGCTCGAAGCTTACACCCGCCTACACCAGACCTCCGGCACCACAACGGGCAAGCCCCTGTGCTGGCTCGACACACCCGAAAGCTGGTCGGCCCTCCTCGACTGTTGGCGATCGATCTACCACACGCTCGGCCTGACGAAGCAAGACGTGCTGTTTTTCCCGTTCTCGTTCGGCCCGTTCCTCGGCTTCTGGAGCGGCTTCGAGGGGGCGGCACGGGCGGGTTTCCGCGTGCTCTCCGGCGGCGGGATGTCCAGCACCGGGCGATTGCGATTCCTGCTCGAACATTGCGTCACGATTATTTTCGCCACGCCGACCTACGCCTACCACCTGACCGAAGTGGCGGCCCAGGAAGGCATCGTGCTGGGCGACTCCGCGGTGCGGATGGTCGTAGTTGCGGGCGAAC
>JBBQCQ010000586.1:0-3252 GCA_038318835.1 Gemmatales bacterium
TCGGACTTGTTCAGCTCGATCACCCGCGGCGGGATCGGGGCCGGGTAGTTGTCCACGGTGCCGGCCAACACCTGGCCACCGGCGTGCTGCGCGAACAGTTGCGCCGCCCGCTTCGCCGCGTGCCCGACGACCTCCGGGTGAACGCCTTTGCTGAACCGCGTGCTCGCCTCGCTGAACAGGTTGAACTTGCGAGCCGTCTTGCGGACCGAGACGAAGTCGAAGCTCGCCGACTCCAGCAGAATCGTCTTCGTCGCGGCCGTCACTTCGGTGTCGAGGCCGCCCATCACGCCGGCGAGAGCGATGGCCCCGGATGTGTCGGCAATCACCAGGTCTTCCGGCGACAGTTCGCGATCCTGGCCGTCGAGCGTCTTCAGCTTCTCGCCCGGCTTCGCACTCCGCACGGTGATCGTTGGCACGCCGCCGGCACGCCGGAGCAGTACGTCGAAGTCGAATGCGTGGAGCGGTTGGCCGTACTCCAGCATCACGTAGTTCGTGATGTCCACGGCGTTGCTGATCGGTCGCATGCCGGCGTACCGCAGTCGCGAGCCGAGCCATCGCGGGGCCGGGCCGATGGTCACGTCCCGGATGATCGTGGCCGAGTACCGCGGGCAAAGCTTCGGGTTCTCGATCTCGACTTTCACGTTCGTCTCTTCCGTGATCGTCGGCACGCTCAGGTCCGGCTCGCGCACTTTTGCCCCGGTGAGGGCGGCGACTTCGCGGGCGACACCGAGCAGCGACAGGCAGCGGGCCATGTTCGGCAGCACGTCGAGTTCCACCACGACATCGCCGAGCAACTCTTGCAGCGGCGTGCCGGGGGCCGGGTCGGTGTCGTCGAGGATGATGATGCCGTCGTGATCGTCGGCGATGCCGAGTTCGAAGTTCGACATGCACATCGCGTCGTTGTCGATGCCGCGGAGCTTCTTCGGTTCGAGCGTGAAGACCGTCTTCTTGCCGTCCTTGTCGGTATAGAAGTACCGCGACCCCTTCAGGCCGAGGACGACCTTCATACCGCTCTGGCCGGGGGCGATGTTCGGCGCACCCGTGATGACCGTCTTCGGCTCGGCCGTGCCGTAATCGACCGTCACCATCTTCAGCTTTTCGGCGTCGGGGTGCTTCTCGATCTTCAGCACCTTCGCCACCACGATCTTGTCGCGCTCCCACGGCAGGCCGGCGTTCTCCGGCTTCACTCGCAGTCCGGCCGGCACGGGCACGCCGTAGACGTACAGCCCGGCCAATTCCAACCCGGCCAGGGTCAGGCGTTCGACGAGGTCGGCGGGGTTCTCCGGCAGGTCGACGTAATCCTTCAGCCACGACAGCGGCACGAGCATGGGCAGTTCCTTCACGATGCGAGTGGGATCATGCTAGGAAGAGGGGCCGACCGGCGGAAGGGGTTCGCGGGCCGCGAATGTCACTCGATGGCGGTCGCGGCCGCTCGCAGCAGGCGGTCCCGCACGCCGGCCCACGCGGGCGTGTCGGGCGGCAAGACGATCACGATGCGGTCGAACCCGGCATCGTCGAGTTCGTGCAACCGCGCGTACAGCGTCGCGGCGGCTCGCTCCGGGTCGTCGCCCAATTCCAGGCGGAAGTCGCGCCCGCTCCCCGCGTGCGCGGCCTCATGAGTCAGCATCACCGGCGTTCGCGGGCTGTAGTGCTTCGCCATCTGCCCCGGCGACTTCGCGATGACGCCGGCCGTCGCACCAACCGCAAGTGGGCCGACGATCGCTTCCAGCATCGGTGCGGAGATCAAGCCCGGCCGCAGGATGCGAACGCCTTCGGTCAGGTCCACGACCGTCGATTCGATGCCGCCGGGGCAGGGGCCGCCGTCGAGGATCACGTCGATGCGACCGGAAAGACTCTTCGCGACGTGCTCGGCCCGCGTCGGGGAAAGCTCGGTCGAGCGGTTCGCACTCGGGGCCGCGAGGGGCACGCCGGCCGCACGGATGAGGGCACGTGCCACCGCATGATTCGGGTCGCGCACGGCCACCGTCGGCCCGCCGGCCGTCACCACATCGGGGACTTCCGGCCGCTTCGGCAGCACGAGCGTGAGCGGGCCGGGCCAGAAGGCGTGGATCAACTGCGAAGTCGGGGCCGGCCAGCTCGCGACCACACTCGCGAGTTGCTCCGTGCCCGCCACATGCACGATCACCGGGTTCGTGGCCGGACGGCCCTTCGCCGCGAAGATTTTTTGCACGGCTGCCGCGTCGAGCGCGTTCGCTCCCAGGCCGTAGACGGTTTCCGTGGGGAAGGCCACCAGCCCGCCAGCCCGCAGCACGGCCGCGGCCGCGGCGATCACAGCCGGGTCGGGGTGGAGCGGGTCGATGGGCCAAATGCGGGTCACGGCTGATTCCTGTCGCCACGATTCGGGATATGATTTAGATTACCAACCTTCCGTGGGAACGCGGACCCCGGCTTCTCCAGGACTGCCATGGCGCCGCCCAACAAGAAAAACCCCCTCCCCGTTCCCACCTCCGACCAGCGGCGGGTGGCCATCGAGAACTTCGACCGTGCCCGCCAGGTGATGGGCAACGGGCAGTTCGACTACGCCATCCAGATGCTCCTCACCTGCTGCAAGATCGACCCGAGCAACTTCGGCTTCCGCCAGATGCTCCGCCGGGCACAGAAAGAGAAGTACGGCAACAACCTCCGCGGCAGCCGGTGGGGGTTTCTGTCGGCACCTCGGATGAAAACCCGCATGAAGGCCGCGAAGGCCAACGGCGACTACCTGAAGGTGCTGGAGTACGGCGAGGAAGTCCTCACCAAAAGCCCGTGGGACTCCGGCGTGCAGATGGACATGGCCGAGGCGTTCGACGCCCTCGGCCTGCTCGATCTGGCCGTGTTCAGCCTCGATCAAGCCCGCCAGAAATACCCGCGGGACGCCACCCTGAACCGTGCCCTCGCCCGCCTGTTCGAGAAGCGCGGCGACTTCCAGAAGGCGATTGTCTTGTGGCAGCTTGTGAAGGAAGTCGTGCCGTCGGACGTGGAGGCGTCGCACAAGGGCAAGGACCTGGCCGCGTCGGAGACGATCGCCCGCGGCGGGTACGCCGAAAGTGTGTCCGGGTCGAAGCCGTCGCCGGTGATCGAAAAAATCGAACAGCAGGCCACCGACAAGCACGAGAAGCTGAGCCGCGAGACGGAGGCTCTGCTGAAGCGGATCGAGGCCGACCCGACCGAGCCGAGCCTGTACCTGCAACTGGCCCAGTCCTTCCGCAAGTCTGGCCAGCACGACCGGGCACGGGCCACCCTGCAACAGGG
>JBBQCQ010000587.1:0-3251 GCA_038318835.1 Gemmatales bacterium
TGACTTAAGAACTTTGCCCGCATTTTTCGCATATGAAAACCGGATCAGAACAAAATCTATTCCTCTGTTCTGATGCGGTTTTCATCTGCGAAATCTGCGGCGAATCGTTTTACTTCACGATCTCCTGAATCGGCTCGTCGCCACGGAGAACAGGTTGCAGGCTGAACGGGCCGGACGTGATGCCGCCGTAGATCGACCACGTGCCGACGATCCGCCCTTCCCCGTCGCCACGGCCGACGTACTCGACGGCGTGCTTGCCCACGTACTGCTTCGTCATCGTGAGTTGGCCGATTGTCGTGTGGTACGTCCCGCGGAAGAAGAATACCCCGACCATGTCCGTGCCGCGGCCCGTGATGGTGCCGTCGGCGGCAAAGTGTAACTCGAACTGTTCCATCGGCTGTCGGCCGTGGATGTCCTGCTGCCAGAATCCGATCCAGGGTCCACTGGGGAACATCGCGAAAGTCTCGGACGGTGAGCGAATCGTTGCCCCATCTTACGCGTTCCGTATCGTGGCGTGATGAGTAGCAGTGGAATTCGTCCGTTCGTGTGGATGCTCTGCGGGTGTGCCTGGTTCTCGGTGATGTCGCTGCTCAGTAGCCGCCTCGGCCGGGCGGGCGTGCCGTGGCAAACCATCGCCACCGTCCGCAGTGCGGTGGCCCTCACCCTCGCCTTCTGCATCGCCATGTTCCTCGGCGTGAAGCTCGTCGCCATTGGTCCGAAGGCCCTCTGGCTGCGGAGCCTCGCGGGCAGTTTCAGTATGCTCACGACCTTCTTCGCGCTCGCCAACCTGAGCGCGTCGGAAGTGCTGACGCTGACGAACACTTTCCCCGTGTGGGTCGCCATCCTGTCGTGGCCGATGCTCGGCGAGAAGCCCAGCGGCGGCGTCTGGGTGGCGGTCTGCATCTCCGTGGTCGGCGTCGCCCTCGCCGTCTATCCGCCGGACATCGCCGATGCGAACGCTCAGACGTTTCGTCTGGTGCCGGCCGTGGCGGCGGTGGCGGCCGCGTTCTTCACCGCCCTCGCCATGCTCGGTCTGAACCGACTGAAGGCACTAGCTCCGATGGCCATCGTCGTCCACTTCTCGGCCGTGGCGACCGTCGTGTGTGCCTCCGCATTCGTGTTCTTCCCGGTGCGGGAAGGCCCGAACCCGTTCGAGGATTCCGAAACGACGGCCAAACTGTTGACGGTTGGCCTGACGGCGATGGTCGGGCAAATCTTCCTCACGCTCGCCTTCTCCCGCGGCACCGCCACGAAGATCGCGGTCGTCGGTCTGTCGCAGATCGTGATGGTTATGCTCGTCGAAGCCGCCGCCGGTTGGCGGACGTTCACGCCCCTGAACCTGTTCGGCACCCTGCTCATTCTCGGCCCGACGGCATGGCTGATGATGCGGGCACGCAAGCCCCGCACGCTGCCGACGGAGCCGGTCGCCATCGAGTGATTTTCGCGTACAATCGCCGCACGGCTCTCCCCACCCCCAGGGCACCTCCATGCTCCGCCTACTTTACGCGCTCGCGCTCCTCTCCCCCGCCTTCGCTCATGCCGATGACCCGCCGAAGGGGGACGTGACGCAGTACACCTTCGAGGCCAGCAAAATCTTCCCCGGCACCAGCCGCACCTACTGGGTGTACGTGCCGAAGCAGTACGACGGCGAGAAGCCCGCGTGCGTGTACGTGAACCAAGACGGCGTGCAATACAAAGCGCCCGAAGTCTTCGACAAGCTCATCGCCGAGAAGAAGATGCCCGTGACCATCGGCGTGTTCGTCACGCCCGGCGTGGTGAAGACGGCCGACGGCAAGGTGGCCCTCAACCGCTTCAACCGCAGCTTCGAGTACGACGGCCTCGGCGATGCCTACGCCCGCTTCCTACTCGAAGAACTGCTGCCCGACGTGGAGACGAAGAAAGCCCCCGACGGCCGGGTGATTAAGCTCTCGAAGAGCGGCAACGACCGGGCCATCGGCGGCAGCAGCAGTGGTGCCATCTGTGCCTTCACGGCCGCGTGGGAACGGCCGGACGCCTTCAGCCGCGTCTTCAGTTCCATCGGCACTTACGTCGCTCTTCGCGGCGGCAATGTCTACCCGACGCTCATCCGTAAGGTCGAGCCGAAGCCGATCCGCGTCTTCCTGGAAGACGGCGAGGCCGACAACAACGCCTGGGGCGGCGACTGGTGGATGGCCAATCAGGAGATGGAACGCGCGCTGAAGTTCGCCGGGTACGAGGTCGAGCACGAGTGGGGTAAGGGCGGGCACAACGGTACGGCCGCCACGAAGATTTTCCCGGCCGCGATGGAGTGGCTGTGGAAGGACTGGCCGCAGGTGATCCCGGCCGGTAAGGGGTCCAAGCAGATGCAAGACGTGCTGCTACCGGGCGAAGGCTGGAAGCTCATCGGCGAAGGGTACAAGTTCACGGAAGGGCCGATCGCCAACGCGAAGGGGGAACTCTTCTTTACAGACGTGCCGGAGGCGAAAACCTACAAGGTCGGCGACGACGGCAAGCCGGTGCTGTTTAGCGAGACCAACGGCAAGGCGTCCGGCTTCGCGTTCGGCCCGGACGGCAGCTTCTTCGGCTGCGGTGGGTTCGGCGTGGCGAAGTACGACTCCGCGTTGAAGACGACGAAGGTGGCCGACGGCTTCGGCGGCAATGATCTCGTGGCCCTGCACAACGGCACGTTCTACGTCACCGCCCCCGGCGGCAACAAGAACGAGGTGATGTTCGTCAACGCGAAGGGCGAGAAAAAGATCGTCGATACCGGCATCAAGTTCCCGAACGGCATCACGGTGTCGCCCGATCAGTCGCTACTGTACGTGGCTGAGAGCCGCACGCACTGGGTGTATAGCTTCGTGATTCAGCCTGACGGTACCTTGAAACACAAGCAAAAATACTTCCACCTCCACGCCCCCGACACGGCCGACGAGGCGAGTGCCGACGGCCTGAAGTGCGACCGCAACGGCACCCTGTACGTGGCGACGCGCATCGGCGTGCAGTTCTGCGATCAGGCCGGCCGCGTGAACGGCATCATCCCGACGCCCAACGGCCAGTGCGCGAACATCGCCTTCGGCGGCAAGGACTTCGATGTGCTGTACGCGACGTGCCGCGACAAGGTCTACGCCCGCAAGGTGAAGGCGAAGGGGGCGAATACGTTTGAGCCGCCGATCAAGCCGGTCGCCCCGAGGTTGTAACCGTTTTGCGGTAACGGCGGACCCGACCGGCGGACCCGACCTCAAGGGCGGGCCCGCTGGCGTCGCCGCTCAACA
>JBBQCQ010000588.1:0-3248 GCA_038318835.1 Gemmatales bacterium
GGGAACTCGGAGAAGTCGCCGTCGTAGGGCGTGGCGTCGAACTTCAGCGTCAGCCCTTTCGGCCCAATCACGTCGGCCGACTGCCCGAGGCGCCGCGTCAAGTCCTTATCCAGCGCGACGGCCAGAGCGAGCGGGTCGGACCCGGTGTAGGGGATGCCGAGCATCTCGCACACCGCCGGCACGCGGGCTTCGCGGGACCGCCCAACGCCGGTGCCTTCGGCGAAGTTAAACACGAAGTCCGGCTTCGCCCGCAGCAGAGCTTCGAGCAGGGGCCGCCCGTCGTGCAGCAACGACACCTCGTGGCCGAGGCCCTTGAGCACGTCGGCGATGGCGTGGATCGTGACGGGCGCGTCGAACTCTTCGTACAGGTCGTCCGGCACATCGGCCGGCAGCGGAGCGGCGGGCCGCAGATCGAAGGCGATGCCGAAGTGCATAGGTTCACCAATGTTTGAGCCGGGGAAAGACGCCAACAGGAGCAGGGAAAAAGTAAAAAGGAAAAGGACAAAACGAAGACCGAGGGTCTTCGCGTTTTTGCCCTTTTCCTTTTTACTTTTTCTTTCTGCTTTATGGCCTACCCGTTCGCGGCGTGCTGGCCGTTCTTTGCGGCCTTCGCCTTCTTCGTCTTGATCGTCAGTGGCAGAATGCGCTGCTCCTCGGCCGGCGGCGGGGGTTGGTCGCCACAGCCCCCGACTTCGTAGCCGGGGTCGAGCACTTGCAGCTTCCGCCGGCGGGCCATTCGCTCGTTGCCTTCCGGCATCAGTGAGGTCTTGTCGCCTTGCAACAGGCCGCTGACGCCACGGGTCGGCGTGACCTGCGGCGTCGTCGGCTTGTCGTCGGCCTGGTAGCGGATTAGCATCCCCTCGTAGTTGCGCAAGACCACGGCGTCGTCGCTCATGCTCACGAGGTAGTTGGGCATCAGCGGGATCTTGCCGCCGCCCTGCGGGCTGTCCACCACATACGTCGGAATGCCAATGCCGCTCATGTGGCCGCGGAGGCCTTCCATGATCTGCATGCCCTTCCAGATGCTCGTGCGGAAGTGCCCCGCCCCCGTCACCGGGTCGCAGTGGAACAGGTAGTACGGCCGCACCTTGATCCGCAACAGGCCGCGGAGCAGATTGCGGATCGTTTCGAGGCTATCATTCACGCCCTTGAGCAACACCGCGTGGTTGTTGATCGGCATGCCGTGACGGAGCAGACTCTTGCACACCTTCGCCGCCTCAGGGGTGATCTCCCGCGGGTGGTTGAAGTGCGTCTGAATGTACACCTTCTCCGTGGCCGCGAGCAGGTCGAGCAGTTCCTGATCGTAGAGCCGTTGCGGCAGCGTCACCGGCACACGGGTGCCGATGCGGATCACATCGACGTGGTCGATCTCTTTCAGGTTGTCGAGGTAGAACCGCAGCTTGCCCAGCGGCAGCGTGAGCGGGTCGCCCCCCGACACGATCACATCGCGGATCTGCGGATTCTTGCGCACGTACTCGATCATCCGCTCGTCGTCTTTGCTCACCCCTTCCCACCCGCCGCGGGTGAGGGTCGCGCGCGTGCGGGTGCAGTACCGGCAGTACATGCTGCAATTGGGCGTGGTAATCATCAGCACGCGGTCGGGGTAGCGGTGCGTCAGGCCCGGCACCGGCGAGTCTTTGTCTTCTTCGAGCGGGTCGTCGAGTTCGAAGTCGGATTCGCGTTCGAGCGGCGAGGGCACCGACTGCAACCGGATCGGGTCGACCGGGTCGTTCGGGTCGATGAGCGAGAAGTAGTACGGCGGGATGGCGAGTTTGAAATCGCTCTCGAGTTCGCCGAGGGCTTCGAGTTCGGCCGGGGTGAAGCGGAGAAGCGTGCGGAGTTGGCGGACCGAGCGAATGGAGTTTTGCGTCTGCCATCGCCAGTCGTCCCACTGGTGGTCGGGGACGTCGGCCCAGGTCGGGTTTCGCCGCGGACGACTCGGAGGTTCGTCGTCGTCGTACCCGCTCGTAGCCGGGAGGGCTGAAGCGTGAGCGAGCGGGGTGCGGGCATCGGACTCGAACATATAAACTCGGACCTCCAGAGGTCTCGACTTCCCGGGTGTGGCGACAATCACCACTCTCTCAGCGGGGAAGACCTGTGTCGTGCGCGAGGACACGCCACATGTTTCTTCAAGGAAGAATCCTAACGTCTCGTTCGAGAAAAACAAGTTTATCATGCGCGATGCGCGAGGAATGTCGCGCAACTTCCGCGCCATCGTCGTTACCACCCGGATGCGCGTGCGCGAATGCGCGAGGACGATCTTCGTCGGGAATTCATCCCGACTGACATCGCGACGACATCGTGGCTGACATCGCGACGACGACGAAGCATCGCTCTTCAGCCTGAAAGGCTGGCATCTCTCAGCCAAGGGCAACGCCCTGAGCTATCGCTCGTAGCCCTTCAGGCTGCACGAGCATGATGCGATCAACCCAGGGCGTTGCCCTGGGCTGAGAGCTGTAACCCTTCGGGGTGAAGAACAAAATGGGAATTCGACTCGAACGACACGTTCTCAACGAGAACGCGGAGAGCCGCACTACTTCTTCGGCGCGTCCTTCTTCGGCTCCTCTTTCTTCGGCGCGTCCTTCTTTGCTTCCGTCACGGACATGCTCGCGGGTGGGCTGCCGTAGGCGTGAGTCTTCGTTGTGCCACGGACGCTGAACGTGGCCGCACCGGCGGTCGCGGTCGCGGCCGCGCTCAGTTCGATCTCGGTTTCGTTCGCCCCCTTCGCGATCGGCTTCGCCTTCGCCGTCACGTTCGCGGGCAGGTTCACGGCCGTCACCGCAATCTCGTCGGCGAAGCCATCGGCTCGCTTCGCTGTCACCTTGCCCTTGAGCGTGCCCCCCTTCGCGACCTCGGCCTTGTCGAACGTCACCGCGAGGGCGAATAGCGGCTTCTCGGCGGCGAACGCGAACAACTGCGAGGTCATCTCCGGCGGCACGTTCGTCAGGCCGCTGAGGCCGGTGCGAACCACGTCCTCCACGTTCGCCGTCTGAACGACGTCCTTCGCCGCCGCCTTCACCGTGAACGCAATGACGCCCGGCTTCGCCCCCGGCTTCAGGCTTACCGTCATCAGCAGCGGCGTGGCCGGCAGCGGATTCGCCCCTGCGGGCAACGTCAGCGAGCCGACGAGCGAATCCGACACGACCGACAGTTCGACCGGCGCATTGAAGCCGTTGAGCTTCGTTAGCCCGATGATGGGCAGCGTCGCGGTCGCGCCGCCGGTCACGTCCACGCGGTCGGCCCCGAGC
>JBBQCQ010000589.1:0-3245 GCA_038318835.1 Gemmatales bacterium
GGGTCCGCGATGGGAAGCTCGAAGTGCAGCGGTTGCTGATCCCGGAGCCGATCGACCTGCCAGCGAACCACGTCGCGGTCGTCCTGGAAGCGAAAGAATCGCTCGCTGACCTGGGTTTGGAAGTGAGCGAGTTCGGCGGCAACACGATCATCCTGAGCAGCTATCCGACGCTGCTCTCGCGGCGGCCGCCGCACGAGATTTTGCAAGGCGTGATCGACTACTTGGTCACGAAGGAGCAACTGCCGCCGAAGGAAGTGATGCTCGATCACCTGCTCGCGACGATGGCGTGCAAGGCAGCCGTGAAGGCCGGCGACCCACTGACGCCCGAAGAGATCGCGTACCTCCTCGAACTGCGGGCGATGGCCGAGGACTCGCACCACTGCCCGCACGGCCGGCCGACATCGCTGCTGTTCAGCCGGAAGGACCTGGACCGGCAGTTTCGCCGGATTTGACCAGTGCGGAGTGCGGTGTGAAAACCTGGGGCTTTTCACTCCGCACTCCGCACTCAACTTAGCCCCACGTCACCAGTCCCGGCTCGAACGAGTGGTTCAGGTTTGCGTGCTTCGGCAGCACGCGGACGCTGAAGCCGAACTGACCGCTCGCCGCACAGGGGACGGTACCGGTGAAATTCACCTTCCCCCCCTCCGGCGTGCCGTTCGGCGACAGTACGAACGGCTTCGGTTCTTGAATTTCGCCCATCGTGTCGAGCAGGCCGTAGCAGAGTTGGACTTCCACGTCCTGCGGGGCAATGCTGCCGAGTTGGACCGTCACCTTCACGGGGAAGTTGGTCCCCACCCGCAGCAGGTCGCCGTTCGGGGCATCGACGTGCTCGACGCGCACCTGCCCCCAGTCGCCGGTGATCTTCTTCCGCCAGTCGGCCAGTTCGCGGGCATTCTTGAGGTGGTCGGCCTCCAGCGTGCGGAACCGGCGGTGGCTGGGGATGTAGCTCTTCTCGGTGTACTCCTCGACCATGCGGTTGGTGTTGAACACCGGCACGAGGGTGGCGATGCACCGCTTCATCCGCTTGATCCACTGCCGCGGCAGACCGTCGGCTCCGCGGTTGTAGAACAGCGGCAGCACTTCCTTTTCGAGAATCTCGTACAGTGCCCGGCTCTCGACATCGTCCTGATACGTCTCGGCGTCAGTCTTGTACTCCTCGCCCGAGCCGATGGCCCAGCCGTTCTCGCCGTCGTACCCCTCGCACCACCAGCCATCGAGAATGCTCAGGTTCAGCCCGCCGTTGACGGCTGCCTTCATGCCGCTGGTACCGCTGGCCTCGTGCGGTCGGCGAGGGTTGTTTAGCCACACGTCCACGCCCTGCACCAGGTATCGGCAGACGTTCATCTCGTAGTCTTCGAGGAACACGACCTTGCGGCGGAGTTCCTCCCGCTTGGCGTACTGCACCACGCGGGAAATCAGTTCCTTGCCGCCGTTGTCCTTCGGGTGGGCCTTGCCTGAGAAGATGAACTGGATCGGCTTCTGTACGCTGTTCGTCAGTTGCAGCAGTCGCTCGATGTCGCGGAAGATCAGATCGCCTCGCTTGTAGGTGGCGAAGCGGCGGGCGAAGCCGATGGTCAGGGCTTCCGGGTCCAGCACTTCCTCGGCCCGGTCCACGTCGGCCGGTGGCGAGCCGCGGCGCTTCAGTTGGGCCTTCAAGCGGAGGCGGGCCTGTACGATCAGTCGTTCGCGGCACCGCTCGTGCGTCCGCCACAGTTCTGCGTCGGGGATCGACTCGACCCGCTTCCAGATGTCGAAGTTCGTCGGCTCCTCTTCCCAGTGGACGCCGATGTAGCGGTCGAAGAGTTGCGCCAGGTCCGGGGCCAGCCACGTCTGCGTGTGGACGCCGTTGGTGACGCTGCCGATCGGCACTTCGCCCTTCGGCAGCGTCGGCCAGATGCCGTTCCACATTTCGCGGGACACTTCGCCGTGCAGGGCACTCACGCCGTTCGAGACGTTCGCGAGCTTGAGGGCCAGCACGGTCATGCTGAAGGGTTCGTCGTGGCTCTCCGGGTGGATGCGGCCGAGCGAGAAGAACTGCTGGCGGTCGATGCCAAGCTTCGGCAAGTAGTCGCTGAAGTATTGATCGATCATGCTCGCGGGGAAGGCGTCGTTGCCGGCCGGCACAGGCGTATGCGTGGTGAAGCACGTTCCCGCCTTGACGGCCTCCGCGGCCACCTCGAAGGAGAGTTTGTTCTCTTCCATCAGCACGCGGATGCGTTCCAAGCTGACGAAGGCCGCGTGGCCCTCGTTCATGTGGCAGATCGACGGTTTCTGGCCGATCTTGCGGAGTGCCCGGATGCCGCCGATGCCGAGGATGATTTCCTGCTGAATGCGGGTGTTCGAGTCACCGCCATAGAGTTGCGACGTGATCGCCCGATCTTCCGGCCGGTTTTGCGGGATGTTCGCGTCCAACAGGTACAGCGGCACGCGGCCGACCTGGATGCGCCAGATGCGCAGGAACACTTCTCGCCCCGGCAGTGGCGCCGAGACGATGACGGGTTGGCCGTCGGCCCCCAGTTCCGGGATCAGCGGCAGGGTGAAGAAGTCGTTCTCCGGGTAGCGTTCTTGTTGCCAGCCGTCCACGTTCAGGTACTGGCGGAAGTACCCTTCCCGGTACATCAGGCTGACGCCGACGAGCGGGAGGCCGAGGTCGCTGGCACTCTTGAGGTGGTCGCCGGCGAGCACCCCGAGGCCACCGGAGTATATCGGCACGCTCTCGTGAATGCCGAACTCGGCCGAGAAGTACGCGACCCGCAGCCCCTTCGCGTCCGCGTACGTGTCGGCGAACCAGGTCGGGGCGGCGAGGTACCGGTCGAGGGCCGTCGACACCCGGTCCAGGTGGGCGAGGAACCCGTCGTCCGCGGCCAGTTCCTCGAACCGTACCTGGTCCGTCGCCCCCAACAGGCGGATCGGGCTGTGGTCCAGGGCCTCGAACAAGTCCGGATTCACCCGCCGGAAGAGCGCCACCGCGTCGGCGTTCCAACTCCACCACAGGTTGTACGTGAGGGTATGAAGGCGTTGCAATTGCGGCGGCAGGCTGGGAAGCACCGTGTACGTGCGAATGGTTCGACCGGGCATGCAAACCCTCGAGCAGAGGACCGGAACCAGAACACGGAGAGTCGGGGTAATTTAGGGACGTGTGCGGGGCTAGCAACGGCTACCGAGTATGTCCTGGACATATGTTGCAAAGACGGTCAGGTGGCCACGGTTTTTCCCCTCACCGCTTTTGTGTTGCGCTGAACGGT
>JBBQCQ010000590.1:0-3239 GCA_038318835.1 Gemmatales bacterium
AGTTCAGCTGAAGATCGCGGACGATCAGGCCACGGCGGACGTGATCCTGCCGGACGGCGGCAAGAAAGGGCTAATCGTGCAGCTCGAACTGGAAGTCGGCGACGGAAAAGTCTTCACGAATGCCATCGTCGTGACCGTCGGCCCAACCGCGCCAGGTGCGATCGGCCGACCGTCGCCATCGGACCCCAACGGCCCCCAGCGGACGCAGGACGGAAAACTTAAACTCGCCAGTGGGGTGATTCTCCCACTCCCGAAGATTCCCGTCGAGTTTCCGAAGCCCTCCGATTCGGAAAGTGTCAGTCTCGTGAACGCCGGCCCCGGATCGTTCGTGGGCAAGGTGGTCCGCATGGACGCGATTAGCGGATGCGTGATTAACCCGACCGACAAGAACGAGTTCGAACTCCTGGTCGAAACCGACACCGAGAACGCGCCGTCGGAACTCCGCATCGTGCTGCCGAAAGACTTGGCCCTCCAGATTGCGGACCTGGGCATCCCGGAACTCACCAACGTCATCTTGCAGATCAAGTTCCCCGTTCGCGTAATCGGCAAGATCACGAAGCCGGTCGGCCGCGAGCCACGGTACACCCTGACGGGCGACGCGCTGGAATTCCTCGACGAGGACGGGAAGGCAGTCACGACCCTTAAACCCGAAAGTGGTCCGCCCGCCGGCAAGCCGACGCTGACACTACTGAACCGCTTCCCGGAAAAGTACATCGGGCAGACATTGACGTTCGACGCCCTCGTGAAAGGCGTCCGGCACTCCGGCGGCACTGGCATCGATCTGGGTACGCAAACGATGGCGTCGCCGTTGAATCTGGAGGTGTACACGTCCCGCAGTCTGGCCACGCAGGTCGAGAGCGACATCGCGAAGGCCGACCTGCCGGCCCGCGTCAAGGTTACGGTCGAGGTCAAAGCTATTAACGGCAAGACGCAGAAGGGCGTCATCGGCGTCAAGCAGGTCGATCTCCTCGGCGACGGCGAGAAGGTGACGAAGTCGTTCAAGCCCACGACGCCCGTCGATTACCCGATCATCCCGGCCGCGTCCAAACCGGCCCCCCCGTCGGCTTCCCCGAAAGTCGTCGAGGCGAGTAAGCCGGAAGAGAAAATGGAACAAGCCGCGACCGCGAAGCCGGCCAGCGGAGACAACACGATGCTGATGGTGGCCATGGGGTCGGCCGTGATACTCGTGCTGGGCGGCGGAGTCGTGTTGTTCATGGCGCTGCGAAAAGCCAAGGCAGTGTCGCCCGAAACCGAAGATGACGAGCCGGCACTCCCGAAGCCTGTGGCCAAGAAAGTGCCTTCAACGAAGCGACCGGCCGAACCGACCCCGCGGGAAAAGCCGAAGACCGAGGGCCGGAAGGCGGCCCCGCCGCGCGGCGACGACAACCCGTTCGCGAACTTCGAGTGACGCTACTTGCCCGCCGGGCCGGGGGGAGGCGGGTCCAGGCCCGCGATGTCGGCCAATCGCCGGGTGAATTCGTTCACCGGCGGCCCATTGAACTGATTCGAGCCGATCCGCAATTCCACCCGCTGAGCCGCCCTCACTTCGTATTCGTTCTTCGGGCGGTGGAGATAAACCGTCTGATTGCGGCCGTTGGAGAGCGTGACCAGGATTTGCCCCAGGTAGATGCCCCGCGAGGTGATCGCCGTCACCCGTTCCGCTTTTCGCAAGAGGCCGAGCACGGCATCCACATCGGCCGGCGGGACGACAAACTTCCCCCGCGTGCCGCCGATGTCGGCCCCGCCGTCCGGCCGGTTCAGCACGAACACTTCCACCGACTGAACTTGAGCCAGATCGATCTCGTCGATCGACTGAAACGCAGGCTCGCGGAACGCCCCGACGAGGAGCGGAATGACGATCGCAGGGAAAAGCAGGACCAATGCGAGTAGGCCGCCCCACAAGGGTAAGCGGCTCCGCGTAGAAGGCCGGGGCGACGAATCGGGAAGATCGGTGTCGGTGGGTGGCATGATCATTATCTTACGGGGCGACGGCCGCTGGTGCTAAACCCGGCGGGTCAAACTCCATCTGCACTTCACATCGTCTTCACAAAACTTACTTGTTTCCGGCTAACATTTTAAAAGTCCGGCCGCGACCACGGTGTCGTGGCGGCATCACTCTCACACGGAGACCTTCCTTGAGCGCTTCGCTCACCACTCAACGCGCCCGGCGTGGTTTCACGCTCATCGAACTGCTTGTCGTGATCGCGATCATCGCGATCCTCATCGGCCTTCTGCTTCCAGCCGTACAAAAGGTCCGCGAGGCCGCCGCCCGGATCAGTTGTACCAACAACCTGAAGCAAATCGGCCTTGCCCTGCACAACTACGAGGGGCAGTATCAGCGATTTCCGACCAGCGGCGAAGGCAGCGTGAATTTCGACACCGCCTTCGACATTCACTCGACCTGGACGGTGATCCTGCCGTTCATGGAACAAAACAACGTCTATTCGCAGATCGACCTGAACACCTATTACCTGTCGGCAACCAATCAAAATCCGTTCAAGACCGCGATCAAGTCGTACATTTGCCCGAGCAATCCGTCGGCCGGTTCGTCCGGGCTGGACACGGCTGGCTTCGGCATCTGTGACTACATGCCGATCGCCTACACCGACATCCAGGGGAATGAAGGCTGGCGCGCGAACGGCACGAACAAGCCGACGTGGCGGGTCGAAGGGATGTTGACGGTCGGGAAGGGTCCCGCGTACACCCCAGCCTACAGCAAGCCGACTTACTACCTCAATGTGAGTGGCCAACGGACCATTGCGGGCGTGACGGACGGGTTGAGCAATACGGTGGCCATCATCGAAGACGTGAGCCGCGGCTATTTCGGAAACATCAACGGTACGTACACCCAACCGACCGGTGGCGCCACTCAGATCGCCCGGTGGGCCGAGCCTGACCAAGGGAACGGCGTCTCGGGACCGGCAACGCTTGCGGACGGGACCACCCCGTGTTACGAATCGAACGGGGCGGGGGCGGGCAGCACGCCGTGTAACGGACGGAAGGCCATTAACAACAGTAGCGTCCCCATCGGTGGTCCTTCCTACTGTCTTTGGAGCAATAACAACTGTGGCCCCAACGATGAGGCTTTCAGCTTCCACACCGGCGGGGCGTTGGCGGTGTTCGGTGACGGCCACGTTGGTTTCATCCGCGACAGCATCAACATGACGACCATGCGGTTTCTCAGTACGCCCGCGTCGGGCGACATCACCCCCTCGGATTTTTAAAAATCCAGGCTGTTT
>JBBQCQ010000591.1:0-3232 GCA_038318835.1 Gemmatales bacterium
TCGCCCCCGCCCCATGATGAAACCGGGGGGGTGGTGGACTTTATTGGTTGGGGGGTCCCGTTTATTCCAGCCCAACTTGTGTAGCTAAGTAACTCTGCGTGTGGCCATCTATGATAGGCCACCACCCTACGCCTCTACCGCCATCGGCCCTGGAACACCACGGCGGGCGGCGGCGGAGCGTAGATCGGGTAGACCGGCCGTTCGATGATGACCGGCGCTTCCCGCACGATCACCCGCTGCGGTCGGCCCGACACGCCCCGCGAGTCCTGCATCGCCCGGATGACCTTCGGCGGCACGCTCTGGTCGGTCAGATATTGAATGTCCGTCGTCGAGAGCGTGTAGGTCGAGTTCGTGTTGCGAATTTGGGCCACGATCACGTCGGCGTCGGTCCCCTGGCGGGCGAGGTTCACCACGTCGATCATGCCGAGCGGGGCGTTCGCGGCCGCGGCCGCCTGTTGCAATTCCGCCCGTTCGATGGCTTGATCCCGCCGGTCTTCCTTGTTGCCAGCGAGGGCACCGAGGGCGGTGCCGCCGAGCGCGCCGACGGCCGCCCCCGTGCGGGGATTGCCGGTCGCCGCCCCGATGGCCGTGCCGACGACCGCGCCGACGCCGCCGCCGACCACGGCCCCCTTCTCGGTGTTGTTCATCGTCGAGCAGCCGGTCGAGCCGAGGGCCGTAGCCGCCACGGCAAGGGCCAGGCCGGTGGTGCGAAGCATGAGAAGCTCCCCAGATTCCAAAGGCCGTAGGATGCCGCCCGCGACGCGCGGCGTCAACCCCAGCCTTCAGACTCTATCGGCGAATCGGCGGGAACTTGCGGAGAAAAGAATTCGCAGAATCGTGTCAGAATCGCTCAAGCCGTCACGGCCGGATCGCCCGCCGCGTCTGTCACCGGCAGTTCGGCCTTCATCGACAGGTAGACGGTCAGCCCGGCCGACCCGAGGACGATTTCGGCCGCCCGCAGTGTGAGGCGGCCGACAATGCCAGTGATCTCCGGTCGGCCGATGAGCGTGTACAGGTAGCCGAAGATCGCTTCCGCCCCGCCGACGCCGCCGGGAGCCGGGAAGAACGCCTGAGCGATGAACCCGATCGGGCCGATGACGAAGTGCTCGCCGAAGCTCGCCGGGTCGGGGTTCGGAAAGACCCGCACGCCCAGGTGCAGATACAAGATCATCAGGAACTGCGCAAACGCTGTTAGCGGCAGCGTCAGGTACAACAGCTTCGGCCGACGGCGGTACAGCAGGACCGCTTCCCACAGATCATTGAGCGTCTTGCCAACGACCGGCACGCCCTTCATCTGTAGCCCGATTCGCTCGGCCGTCGCCGACGGCAGCAAGCCGAGGACGATCCACCCGATCACAGCCGCCACGACGAGGGCCGTGCAAACGGTGATGATCTTCGTCAGGTACGGGTTCTCGACGATTTGCAGGTCGCCGCTCAGCCAGAGGCTTCCGCCGACGAGCGAGACGAACAGCAGCAGGCCGAACAGGCCGAGCATGCGGTCGATGAGAACGGTGGCCACGGCCGCCGCCTTGCGGTCCGGTTGGGCCTTCGCGATGAAGAAGGCCTTCAGGAAGTCACCGCCGATGGAGCCGGGTAGGGCGATGTTGTAGAAGTAGCCGATCATGCCGAGGCGGAAGGCGTTACGGAGTGTGAACGGCAGATCGAGTGCCCGCACGAGCAGATACCACCGCAGAATCTGACAGGTCATGGCGACGCCACTGAGCAGCAGCGTGAAGGCAAGGAACGCGTAGTCCGGCGTCTGGGTCAGCAGGTCCTTGATGCCCGGCTTGCCGTCCTTGCCCTCCCAATTGGCCGCGACGACGTAGGCCAGCACGGCGAAGCCGAAGATGTACTTGAAGAAGATACTGAAGACACTTTTGAGCGACTGCGTCACGCGGAAATCTCCGGGTCGAGAGGCGAAAATATACGATTTCGCCGGGGAGATTACAACCGCGAGCGAGAGACCACGAATGAAGTCGAGTTGGCCACAGATGAACACGGATGAACACAGATAAATCCAGAACGGAATTTGGATTTGGTATTATCCGTGTTCATCCGTGTTCATCTGTGGCCAATTCTTCCGATTGCTTGGGATTACTCCACACCCTGGACTTGTCGGATGGAGACTTCCGCGGCCCGCCGCACGGACTCGCATCCGTCGGTGAGGGCGTCTTGCAGGTACGGCAGGGCCGTCATCGCGTCGCGGCCGATGCGGCCGAGGGCGGTCACGGCGTTGGTCCGCGTGCCTTCTTCGGTCTGGTTCTTGTCCGACACAGCCGAGGGCGGCGCGACGGGCGTCGTCGGCGTGCCCGCACCGAGGAGGCCGCTGGCGTAGGACGACGGCGATGGCCGCTTCGCTTGCACGCCGCGAAGGAGTTCGATGAGCGGTTGTACCGCCGCGGCGGCGGTCGGCCCCATCCAGCCGAGGGCCACGGCCGCTTCGCCCTTCACGAATGGGTCGTGGTGATTCAGGTGCGAAATCAACGTCGCCAGGGCCGGACGGCCGATCAGGCTGAGGGCTTTCGCCGCCAGCCGGCAAAGGACGATGTTCGTCCCCCGCATCGCCTCCGCGAGCATCGGCACGGCAGCCGTCGCTTCTGGCCCCATGCTGCCGAGCGCCTGGGCCGCCCCCGCCGCCGTCCGCGGGTCTTCGTCCTTCAAGGCCTGGCAGAGTTCCCCCAACACCGCCTTCGCCTGCGGGCCGAGTTTCCCCAGCCCCCACACGGCATTACGGCGGACGTACTTGTCGGGGTGGGTCAGCATGCGCACCAGCGTGGGCATTGCCTCGCGACCGAGTTGCCCGATGGCCTGGGCCGCCCCTTCGCGGATTTTGGAGTCTTGATCGCTCAGCGCGACCGTTAAATTCGGCAGAGCCTGACGGGCGACCGAGCCGAGTTTGCTTAGCGACCGGAACGCACTCAGGCGCACGGACGGGTTGAAGTGCGAAATTTCCGCGATCAGTGCGGGGATTGTGTCGTCGGCAGTGGTCATCGGCAGACCTGGAGAAAGACGGGCGACGAGCGGGAACGGCATCCCGACCATTCCACGATTACCGGCAAACTTAGCCCATACTTCCCCGACCGCAACTGAAACTAGGTCCGAGTTTTAAGATTCTCTGACGAAAAAAGAACTGTTACTCCGGCGAGAATCCGTCTATGGCCTACCTTTCCGCTCCCACGCGAACCTTTTCCGATTTGCCGGCCGGCGAGAAAGCGATCGGCGATTGTCTGGT
>JBBQCQ010000592.1:0-3227 GCA_038318835.1 Gemmatales bacterium
ATGTTCCCGGCTGTCGCGGAGTCGAAGCCGGCCGGATCGGTCGGGTCCGGCGGTTGTCCGGCCGGAAGCATCATCGGAGTCGCTGTAAGATTGACGGCCCAGATCACTGAGGCATAGCTCTGCGTGGACCCCGTCGAGAACGGGTAGGAGGAAAGATTTGGCGCGCTCCGTGGGTACGGAGCATTCATGGCGGCGGTAGGATACGCGCCCTCGTTACGAGCTTGAAGCAGAGACGGCGCGTCGCTGGTCACTCGCGACAGGCCCATCTCCCACGGGCCGAAACCGTTTGAACTGCTCCCGAGCATCCCACCCTTCAGACTCCCCGCCACGTTCGCGTTCACGCGGCCGTCCAGCGGGAGGATCGTCGGAGCGATCAACGGGATGATGTTCCGGCCCCGCCACCGCACCACGGGCAGGCCGGCGTTGATCCAGACGCCGTCGTTCTGCTGACTGGCCTCGTGGTTCGGGATGTTCTGCACGTCGCCGGTGACCGTGCCGTTGGGGTTCGCGGGCGGGAATGGGAAATCTTGCGTCCCGCCGAACTGGTGATCGAACGGCCGCGGGCGGATCGTCAGGTATCGACCCTGGGCGTTCGTCCAGTTGGCGTTGTCGGTCGGTGCCCCGGTCGGTTGAGCTAGGCTGCCGAAGTGCGGCGACACGAAGGATGGCTTCAGAATCTTCCCCGTGGCTGGGTCTTGCACGGCGACATAGAGGTTATTGCGATCCGGGTACGTGTACGGGGCGTTGCGGCCGACGTAGGCCGTCGTTGGCAAAGTCCCGACTTGGCCCGCATTTCGGAACAAGAGGTTCTCGGGGTCGAAGAAGAGGTTCCCGCCTTGCCAGGAATAGTTCACCACCTGCCGGCGATCAGTAATGCCGACTGCCGCGGCCGAAGGGTTCGTCGTGAGATCCTCATACACCGTGCCGATGCCGTTGTACGGGATGTTGTTGTTGCCGCCGGGGTTGTTGCCGTAGACCATCGTAGCCATGTCGTAGCCGCGGATGGCGTTCAACAGGGCGTTGTTGGTGTCGCCGGTCGGGTAGATGAACCGGCCGAGGAACTGGCTGGCGATGGCGGCCGCGTCGGGCGGGTCGTCGTGGGTGGCGATCGACTCGCGGTTCATCCGCGACCAGTTCGCCTGCGACTCGCCGTACAGTGCGAACGACAGGGCGACGACGGCGAACAGCGCCACCAGCGTCAGCGTGACCAACAAGATCGCGCCGCGACGGGGCGGCAACGGAGAACGTGCGAGAATCATGGCGTCACCTCGATGAATCGAAACCGGGCGCGGGCCACAGGCTTACAGGTCTTGAACGAGTGTCATCTGACGGGTCAGTTTGTTCTTCGGGTCGTACAGCCTCACCTTGATCTGCACCGCCTTCAGGCGGATCGGCAGCGGGACAAATGCGGGGTTCGGCAGGAACACGGGCGGGGGGCCGGCCGAGGCTTGCGTGGCTTGGGCCGCCCAGTTCGTGAACGGACCGCTAGACGACCACGTGTCGTACGCGCGCAGGGCGGGCGATCCGGGGATCGGGTTCCCGCCCGCGTCAACTCGCAGGAAGTTGGGGTTGCCCGTCCCGTTCGCGGCCGTGGCCGTGATGGCCGTTACGAACGCCGGCAGATCGGCGAAGGGGAACTCTCCACCCACAGGTACTCCGTTGATACCGTCCCACGAGGCCTTCACTTCGAACGACAGCACGTTGGTCAGCAGAATGTCTTCGCCTGTGCCGAGCGGGATGAGGTGGTTGGTGGCCGTGTCCATGGCGGGTATTGAGGCCGTCTGGCGGTTCGCCAGAAGCCCGCCGGTGCGGTTGGTCGGCTCGGTGATGCTCGACGCATTGTTCAGGAAGAACGCGGGCGGTTGCGGGTTCGGCTGCGGCACCATGCGATAGCTCATGCCTGGGGCGCCAGTCGTGGCTGTGCTCGGGTCGGTGTTCGTGTTGTTGAATTGCGACCAGTTGATGGCGTTGGGCGGCGCGGCCTTGGGCAACACGGCGCGCACCCGGCGGTGCAGGCTGAACAGCGGTTGCCCCCCGGAGGTCGCGCCCGTCTGTTGCGAGTTCAGGAAGTACGACACCTCGTACCACTGGCTGGCGAAGTGATCCAGCACGTTCGTGTCGATGCTCGTCAGGCTGAACCCTGCGGCCTGACCGATGGTGCCCAGTTCCGCGGCCGACAACCCTGGGCCGACGGGCGTATCGGTCGGCCCGTTTCGCTTGGGCATCTTGGCCACGGCGATCTTGTCGGTCCGCGTGCCGGCCACCCGCACGGCCATTTGGAGTGTGTGGTTCGTGGCCCGCGTGGAGGGGATGCCGTCCGGGTCGTTGCCCTCGCTCGTGCTCGCCGTTTCTTGCGTAATGCGGAAGAAGCCGAACGGCTGCGGGCGGGCGAACCGCTCCTCGGCGCCGATGCGGTCGAGCCGCAGTTGGCTGACCCGGACCGGCTCGCCGGTCTCGGCCTCCAGGTGCGGCAGTTGCAGGTCGCTCCGCAAGATCGCCTGGGCTGTTTTCAGGCGGCCGTCCAGTTCGCCGGTCGACTTCAACAGGCTGAACGTGCCCACGCCGGCGCCGAACGCCTCGGCCAGCACGGCCATGATGAGCATGCACAGGCCAGCGGCGACGAGCACTTCAATGAGTGTGAAGCCGGGCCGGCGGAACGCGGGAGTCGGATGCAGACGCATGGTATCGCCTCGTTCGTGTGCGGTTATTGCGGCGTCAGCGGCGGACGTTCGAAGACTTCGGCCAGGCCGGCGAAGACGACGGCTTGCGTGCCCGTCCCGCTGTGCAGGTTCTTGATGGCCGCCCCCAACTCGACGGTCAGCCGGTCGGGCGTTTCGTCGTTGATGCTCACGGCGCGATAGAAGCTGACGGTCGTCGGCGTGCCCGGCGTCGCGAGCATGACCCAGCGACCCTTCCCGAGCAACGGCTTGGTGAGGCCGGTGTAGTCGATGACGAGCGTGGTGCCGCCGACCGGCCCTGAGATGAGCGGGTATGCGATTTCGGCGTTCGTCGGCGTGAACCCCGCCGCCCGGCCGTCGAACACCAGCACAGTCAAGTCGGACACGTTGCGGTCGCCGTTCTGCGGGCGCTGGAGAACAGCCGCCCAGTTGTATCGCCCAGCCCGCTCGACTGGCCCGCTGCCGCCCGTTCGAACCGGCACGCCGGCCGGGTCGAAGGTCATGTCATCCAGCAGCGTGCAGAAACGATACGCCTGCGGGAAACTGGAG
>JBBQCQ010000593.1:0-3220 GCA_038318835.1 Gemmatales bacterium
GGTGTTGGTGGCCGGGCGTCCGGCGACCGGTCTGGGGGGGGGTTATGGTCAAGGTTTTTCCCCGGCCACGTCAGGGTGCTCGGCTCGCCTACTTCGTCGGCCACACCAATCGGCCCGGCGTGGTCGTGCGGATGCTGTAGAGGGTGCCGCCGCCGGTGATGTAGAGTGTCTTGCGGTCCTCGCCACCGAAGGCGCAGTTCGTCACTTCGTCCCGCGGCACGGCCACGAAGGCGAGCAGCTTGCCGTCTCCGTTCAGCACATAGATGCCGGCCTTCACGTCGGTGGCCGGTTCACCGGGCGGGTTCGGCTTGTTCAGGCCGGCGGCCACGTACAGCCGGCCCTCGGCGTCTTGCTTCAGGCCGTCGGGGCCGCGGCCGGTGCCCCAGTCGTAGATGAGCTTCTGCGACTTCGGGTTCACGCTGCCGTCGGCCTTCAGGTCGAACCGCCAGAGCTTGCGGGCACCGCCGACGGTGTCGTTGTTGTTGTCGGCGACGTACAGGAACTTGTCGTCGGCCGACACGAGCACGCCGTTCGCTCGCTCGACCTCGCGGCCGATCACGCGGCTGACTTTGCCGTCGGTATCGATGCGATAGACGCCCTCGATCGTCTTACCGGCCGCGTCCCGCAACTGCATGTCGTCCTTCGGGCCGTAGCGGGGGTCGGAGAAGTAGATGCGGTTCTGGCCATCGATGGTCACGTCGTTCGGCTGGTTGTACTTCTTGCCGTCGAAGTTGTCGGTGAGCACCGTGACCTTGCCGTCGGTGGTCATCCGCGTGACGCGGCGGAGCTTCGGTTCGCACGCCACCAGTCGGCCCTCGCGGTCCCACATCAGGCCGTTCGTGCCGGCATCCTGGCGGAAGACCTCGGTCTTCCCCTCCGGCGTCAGGCGGTTGATATTCCCACGGCCGCTAGAGAAGACGCCGAGCTTCGGGTGCCACGCCGGCCCTTCGCCGCCGGCCTCGCCCTCGGCTTCGACCTTGAGTTTGGAGTTGGGGTCGAAGATCGGCTCCTCGCCAACGGCGGGGACGGCGAGCAGGAGAATCAGGACGAGGATGCGCATGGGAATCTCCGTGCAAAATTAACGGCGAGCCGAGCACCGTCAGGTGCCGGGTGTCTGGTGTGGCGATTCACCCGCCACCTGACGGTGCTCGGCTCACCGGTGCTGGCGTCACCCCTTCACCGTCGGGTGGTTGTTGGTAGGCATGCCGGTGATGAGGCGGGCGGCCCGGTTGTGTGTGACGTAGTTGAAGCACCACTGGAACAGCACCAGCAGACGATTCTCGAAGCGGGCCAAGTACAGGATGTGGATGAACAGCCATGCCGACCACGCGACGAACCCACTGAGGCGAATGCGGCCGCTCTCCATCACGGCCCGTGCCCGGCCGATGGTCGCCATGCTGCCCTTGTCCTTGTAATGGAACGCGACCCGCGGCGACTGGCCCCGCACGCGGCGGTCGATCACGTCGGCCACATAATCGCCCTGCTGCATGGCCACCGGGGCCACGCCAGGCAGCGGCTTGCCGGCCGCGTCCTTCATGCTCATCATGTCGCCGAGGATGAAATAGTCCGGGCAGCCCGGCACCGTGCAGTCCGGGGCCACACTCACCCGGCCGCCGCGGTCCACATCGGCCTTCGCTCCGAGCCGTTCGACCAACTTCCGGCCGAGCGGGTTGGCCCGCACGCCGGCCGCCCACAACACGGTGCGCGTCTCGATCCGGCGGATCGACTTGTCCACGTCGGATGTAATCTCCAAGTGCGTCGGCGTGACGGCTGTCACGTGCGCGTCGAACTGCACCTCCACGCCGAGCGACTCGAGGGACTTCAGCGCCCTCGCGGAGAGCGACTCGTGAAAGCCCGTCAGCACCCGCGTCTGGCCTTCGACGATGATGATGGTGCAATCGGCCGGGTTGAACGTGCGGAACTCGCGGCTCATGGTAGTGCGAGCCAGTTCGCCGATAGCCCCGGCCAACTCGACGCCGGTCGGCCCCCCGCCGACGACCACGAACGTGAGCAGTTGCTTCCGCAAGACCGGGTTCGGTTCCGTTTCGGCAGCCTCGAACGCGGACAGAATGTTGCGGCGGATTTCGGTCGCGTCTTCGATCGTCTTCAGGCCGGGGGCGATCGGCTCCCACTCGTCGTCGTGGCCGAAGTAATGGTGGTGCGAGCCGCACGCCAGCACGAGCGTGTCGTAGGCGACGTGGCTGCCGTCCGCGAGGGCGATTTCCTTCTTCGTGGTGTCGAAGTCGGTCACATCGCCCAGGCAGACGCGGGCGTTGGCCTGGCGCTTGAGGATCGTTCGCAAGGGGGCAGCGATGTTGGCCGGCGACAGCGACCCGGTCGCGACCTGATAGAGAAGCGGTTGAAACAGGTGGAAATTGCGGCGGTCGATAAGCGTGACATCGACCGGCGACCGGCGGAGGCCCTCGGCACAGTACAGCCCGGCGAAGCCGCCGCCGATGATGACCACACGATGACGGGAAGGACTCTCGGTCATGAACGAACCTCGCGCGGGTGGGGCGGGAGGTATCTTAGGGCGGCGGCCGAAGGCGAGAACCCGACTTCCGAAGTCCAGCTTCGACTTCGGAAGTCCGACACGCGAGGGCGAAGTCGGTCGTCGAGGATTTGATTCCGCACCCGCCCGGAGGGACTTCCGAAGTCGAAGCCGGACTTCGGAAGTCGAGCGCCGCGACCGAACGAGACGGCGGCGGCGCGGTTAAGTCTAACGAGGGTCGTTTCCCGGCTCTCGCCCACCAATACACCGCCAGCACGGCCGGCGACACCCAGATGTACGCATGAAACCCGGTGTGACTTCGGCCGGTGAACCATTCGCGGATCGCCCCGGCGGACACGACGCCGACCGTGATCGCCGCGTAAGCGGCCGCCACGAGGTATCGCTTCGCCCCCGGTCGCTCGGCCAACTTTACCGCGAGGGCCAGCACCGGCACCAGGAGCACCACCAGGTCGAACACCCACGCCCCATACGGAGCCGCCAGCACCGACACGAACACCAGGCCCGGCAGTTCGGTCGGCCAGTCCCAGCGATCGCGATTCCGCCACCAGTAGGCGACGACACCGACGACCGCGAGGGCCATCGGCAGGAACTGCACGGCGAACGTCTGCGGGGCGACGGCCATGCGCAGCCAGTAACTCGCCAGCGGCTGCGCCCAGTCCTTCGGCGACACGTTAATGCTGGTGGACGACTGCCACCCGGCCCCGGCGT
>JBBQCQ010000594.1:0-3214 GCA_038318835.1 Gemmatales bacterium
CTTTGAAGACCGGGGACAAGGGACAGAGGACAGGGGACAGGAAAGGCATCGACCAGTTCGTGCGGGAGCGGTTGACGAAGGAGAAGCTGACGCCGGCGGGGGAGGCGGATCGCGTCACGCTGATTCGGCGGCTGTCGTTCGACCTGACCGGCCTACCGCCGACGTGGGCCGACGTGCAGACATTCGTGAAGGACACCTCGCCCACCGCTTACGAGAAGCTCGTCGATCGACTGCTCGCCAGTCCGCACTACGGCGAGCGGATGGCCCAGTTCTGGCTCGATCAGGTGCGATACGCCGACAGCATCGGCTACCACAGCGACAACCCGATGACCGTCTGGCCGTACCGCGACTACGTCATCAAGAGCTTCAACGCCAATCTGCCGTTCGACCGCTTCACCACCGAGCAGCTCGCCGGCGACCTGCTGCCGAACGCCACGCAAGAGCAGCAGGTGGCGAGCGCGTACAACCGCCTCTTGCAGACCACGCAGGAGGGCGGCGCGCAGGCGAAGGAGTACGAAGCGAAGTACGCCGCCGACCGCGTGCGGAACGTCGGCAGCGTCTGGCTCGGCGTCACCCTCGGCTGCTGCCAGTGCCACGACCACAAGTTCGACCCGTTCTCGATCAAGGACTTCTACAGCATGGCCGCGTTCTTCGCCGACGTGCAGGAACCGGCCGTCGGCGACCGTGGCCCCGGCACCCGCCTCGGCACGCCAGAGCAGCTTGCCGAGTTGAAGGCGAAGGACGACGCGGCCGCCGAGGCGAAGAAGCAACTGAAGGCCGAGGAGGAGAAGTTCCTGTCGAAGCAGGCCGCGTGGGAGAAGACCGCGACCGGCCTGCCGGCAAACATCCAGGCCATCATCAAGATCGAGAAGCGGACGGCGAAGCAGACCAAAGACCTGACCGCGTACTACCTCACCCATCTGCCCGAGACGAATCCCCTGCGCGACGCGGTCGCGAAGGCTGACGCCGACCGGGCCGCCTACGCGGCGGCGATCCCGAGTTGCCTTACGACGCAAGCCGGCCCGCCGCGAACGGTGCGGGTGCTGCCCCGCGGCAACTGGCAGGACGACACCGGCGAGATCATGAAGCCGGCGACGCCGAAGGTGCTCGTCTCGACGACGCTCACTTCGCCCCGCGGCACGCGGCTGGATTTGGCGAAGTGGCTGCTCGCCCGCGAGAATCCGCTGACGGCCCGCGTGTTCGTCAACCGCGTCTGGAAGCTGTTCTTCGGGGCCGGCCTCGCCCGTAGTCTCGAAGACGTGGGGGCACAGGGCGAACCGCCGAGCCACCCGGAACTGCTCGACGCCCTCGCCAGCGATTTCCAGACCGACTGGGACGTGAAGAAGCTCGTGAAGCAAATTGTGATGTCGCACACCTACCGGCAATCCTCGCGGCCACGGCCGGAGATGAAGGACGCGGATGCCGCGAACCGCTTGCTCGCCCGGCAGTCCCGGTTCCGGCTGGATGCCGAGTTCGTGCGCGACAACGCCCTCGCCGTCAGCGGGCTACTCACCGACAAAATCGGCGGGCCGAGCGTGAAGCCGTACCAGCCGGCCGGCTACTGGTCGGCCCTGAACTTCCCGGCCCGCGAGTGGCAGAACGACACCGGCCCCGCCCTGCACCGCCGCGGCCTGTACACGCACTGGCAGCGGAGCTTCCTGCAACCGAGCCTGCTCGCGTTCGACGCCCCATCCCGCGAAGAGTGCAGCATCGAACGTGCCCGCTCGAACCTGCCGCAACAAGCCCTCGTGCTGCTGAACGACCCGACCTACGTGGAGGCCGCCCGCAGCTTCGGCGAGCGAGTCCTCCGCCACGGCGGCACCGACCGCGTGACGTGGCTGTTCCAGCAAGCCCTGTCGCGGAACCCGACCGCCGACGAAGCGAAGGTGCTGGCCGAGTATGCCGCGAAGCAAGCGAAGGCCTACGCCGCGAACGAGGCCGACGCGAAGAAGTTCCTGGCCGTCGGCGATCAGCCGCTGCCGAAGGACCTGCCCGTCGGCGACCTGGCCGCTTGGACGGCGACCGCCCGCGTCGTCCTGAACCTGCACGAGTTCATCACCCGAAACTGAAAACAGCTATTCACCGCAGAGGGCACGTGAGGGCACGAGAGGAATACCAAAGAGAGGGTATGATCGAGTTTTGAACTCTCTTCCTGTCTTTCTCACGTGCCCTCACGTGCCCTCTGCGGTGAATCGGTTTTGAGGATTATCTATGAGCTTGCTTCAACGTCGCGTCTTCCTCGGCCGCACCACTCGCGGCCTCGGCGCGCTCGCTCTGACTCACCTGCTGAACCCGAAGCTCTCGGCCGCCGAGACGCCGAAGGGGGCCGTGAAGCTCCACCACCCCGCGAAGATCAAGCGGGTCATCTGGCTGTGCATGGCCGGCGGGCCGTCGCACCTGGAGACGTTCGACTATAAGCCAAAGCTCTCCGCGATGGATGGCCATCCGATGCCGGAGTCGTTCACGAAGGGCCAACCCATCGCGCAGCTTCAGGGGCAACAGTTGAAGTGCCTCGCCCCTCAATACAAGTTCAAGAAGTTCGGCAAAAGCGGCCAGGAGATGTGCGAACTCTTCCCGCACCTCGGGGAAGTCGCGGACGACATCTGCATTATCCGCAGCCTCCATACCGAAGCCATCAACCACGACCCGGCCCACACCTTCATCAATACCGGCACCACGATCAGCGGTCGGCCGAGCATGGGCAGTTGGATCACCTACGGCCTCGGCTCGGAGGCCAGCGACCTGCCCGGCTTTGTCGTCCTCACGTCGCAGGGCCGCGGTGGGCAGAATCAGCCGATCTCGTCGCGGCAGTGGCACAGCGGCTTCCTGCCAAGCCGATTCCAGGGCGTGAACCTCCGCAGTAAGGGCGACCCCGTTCTCTACCTCTCCAGCCCGCCGGGCGTCGGCCGCGAGCAACAGCGCGAGGCCGTGAGCGCGATTCAGAATCTCAATCGCCTCCACAACGGCGTCGTGGACGATCCGGAAATCGCCACGCGGATCGGGCAGTACGAGATGGCCTTCCAGATGCAGGCCAGCGTGCCCGGCCTGATGGATCTGGCGAAAGAAGACAAGAAGACGCTGGAAATGTACGGCACGAAAGGCTCAGACGGCACCTTCGCGGCCAACTGCCTGCTGGCCCGGCGGCTCGCGCAGAAGGGCGTCCGCTTCATCCAACTCTACAACCGCGACTGGGACCATCACGGCGGCGTGAAGG
>JBBQCQ010000595.1:0-3212 GCA_038318835.1 Gemmatales bacterium
TCGCAAGAGTTCCGCGACCAGGAGCGCAACCGCGAGGCATGCCTGGAGAAGCTCGCCGACATCGTCCGGCAGGCGGCGAAGCGGCTAACTGTGCGACGGGCGACGAAACCCTCGAAGGGGTCGAAGATGCGACGGCTGGAAGAGAAGAAGAGGCAGTCGTCGCGGAAGACGAACCGAAAGGTCGGCGGGGACGATTAAACGAACCGTGGCCGGGAACTTTGGTTCCCGGCCACGGTCACATCTGCCCCAAGTTTAGCGGCGAATGCGCTCGATGCGGCGGAGTTCCCGTGGGGTCACACCGTAGTGCTTGTACACTTCCGTGCGATAGGCGGGGGTGTAGAAGCTCGGGTACGTCGTCACGGTGTACGTCGGAATGACCTTGAACTGATCCGGCGTGATCGACAGTACGGCTTGTTTCTTCGCCACGTCGAACGTCGCTGCTTCCCACGGCACCGTGGTCAGCTTGCCGCCGTTGTCCACGATCAGGTACTCGAGATTGCCGGCGTCGTCGAACACGATGTCGTCCACAGTGCCGACCGAGGTCGTGCCGATCATGATTTTGCTGCCCAGCACTTCCTTCGCCCGGTAGGTCGTGACGGGATCAGCAGCCGTCGCGGCGGCGGCCATCACCATCACGCAAGCGGTCGCCAGGCTGCGGCACAGTAGGGTGTTCGTCATGAGAGAGTCTCCTTCGCATAAATCGATTCACCGTTCCGCCACCGCCTCCGTGGCGGTCGCTCGGTGACGCTGACTTTGCAACATCGATGCCCACTGGGCCGAACCCGGCGGCCAGAGGCCGAAGAATCTGGCGAGCGCCGTCGGGATTCTCCCGGACGGCGAAACGGTTTCGGTTGGGCCGGCCGGTCTTGTCACCTACTCCCCCACTTCGATAGAATCCCCGTTCGGCCTTCAACTTGGATTCGCTGGCTCTCGCGTGCTCGGTCGACACGCGGCAAGGTCCGGCGAGGGAGACTGACGTGACGGAAACTCTCATCGACCTGCGCGCGTTGCTCGTCGAGCGCGAAGACTTCGAGGGCAGCATGGTTTCCCGCTTGCGGGAAGGCCTGGCCCAGGCCCCAGCCCAGATCAAGAACCTCCGCGAGATCGGCGAAATTCTCGAGAAGCGGCTCGCCGTCTCGGCCGGTCCGCAGCAGAAGAAAATCCACCTAAAGATCGGCGTGGCCCACTTCTACCTCGGCCACATGGATAAGGCCGTCGAAAACCTGAAGCAGTCCGAAGGCCCGCTGGCTGCGTTCTTCCTCGGTCGCGCGTACACCGCCCGGCAGGAGTTCGATGAAGCCCTGAAGGCGTTCGATAAGGCCGAGAAAAGCGGCTACGCCGCCCAGCAGGTGCAACTGCAACGGGCGGGCGTGGTGCGGCAACAAGGGAACGCGAGCGAGGCCCGGTCGATCCTGGCGAAAGTCAAGGACATGGCCACGCACAACGCCGAGTTCCACTACCAGGAAGGTGGCCTGGCCGAAGCCGAAGGCGACGTGATCCGGGCGACGAAGAGCTATGAGCGTTCCGTCGATCTCGACCCGGCCCACACGGGGGCACTGTTCCGCCTCGGCTTCCTCAACGACCTGGCCGGCAACGACAACGACGCCATCAACTACTACGAGCGATGCCTGAAGCACCCGCCCGTGAACAAGGGCACGCTGTACAATCTCGGCGTGCTGTACGAGGACTCGGGCATCTACGACAAGGCCACGGACTGCTACAAGCGGCTGACGAAGGCCGACCCGTTCGACGAACGGGCAAAGCTGTTCCGCAAGGACGCCGAGGCTTCGCTGTCGCAGTTCTACAGCCCGGAAGACGAGAAGGTTTCCATGCAGTGGAAGCAGGTGATGGAAGTGCCCATCACCGACTTCGAGCTTTCCGTTCGCAGCCGGAACTGCCTGAAGCGGATGAACATCCGCACGCTCGGCGACCTGACCCGGATCAGCGAACCGCAACTGCTGGCGAGCAAGAACTTCGGCGAAACGTCGCTCGAAGAAATCAAGGCGATCATGATTCAAAAGAATCTGCGGATCGGCCAATCGCTCGACCAGGGCCAGCAGCACGAGTTCAAGTTGCGGCCGCAGTCGAACCTGTCGCCGGAAGAACAGGCGATGATGGGCAAGCCGGTGAGCGAACTGAACCTGTCGGTGCGGGCACGGAAGTGCATGAACCGCCTGCAGATCACGACCATCGGCGAACTGTGCCAGCGCACCTCCGACGAACTGATGGAGGCGAAGAACTTCGGCGTCACCTCGCTCACGGAAGTGAAGGAGAAGCTGACCGGCCTGGGCCTGAAGCTGCGGGGCGACTGACCCGCCTTCGGAGTTGCGAGGTGCGAGCGAGGCGAACCGCCTCGCTCGTTTCGTTTCCGGCGGGTATGATGAGGCCGGGCCACGCTATTCGCGGAGGAGAGGCATGAGTACGCTCGTCGTGTACCCGGAAAGCGATGGCAAGCGAATGGCCGAGAACACGCTGCAATACCAGTGGATTGTGACGATTCGTGAGAACTTGGCCCGGATGTTTCGTGACCGGCCGGACGTTCTGATTGCCGCCGACAACCTCATTTACCCGGTGGAAGGTAATCCCCGCATCACGACGGCCCCCGACGTGTATGTGGCGATCGGACGCCCTACCCGGCGTCGCGGCAGCTACCGCGTGTGGGACGAGGGTGGCCTCTTTCCGCAGGTCGTGTTCGAAATCCTGTCCCCGAGCAACACGCCCGGCGACATGGACCGCAAGCGGCGGTTCTATCAACGGTACGGAGCGCAGGAGTACTTCATCTACAACCCCGACCACCCGCGATTGGAAGTGTGGGTACGAAGCGGACGGCGTTTGATCGCGGTCCCCGACCCGCACCAATGGGTTAGCCCGCTGTTGCAAATCCGGTTCGACATGAGCGGCGACGAATTAATCATCTACCAGCCGGACGGGCGGCCGTTCCTCACGATGCTCGAATCCGACCGACTTGCGGAGCAGCAACTGGCCCAAGCGGCGCGGGAGTTAGCCCAAACCGCAGACGAACGAGATAAGCTCCGGGCCAAGCTCCGCTCACTTGGCATCGACCCCGACGCCCCGTAACACCTTCGACATGTCCTACTCCTTCGACCTTCTGCACCGCGATGGTTCGGCCCGGGCTGGCCGCATGACCACGCCCCACGGCAACATCGACACGCCCGTCTTCATGCCCGTCGGCACGCAGGCCACGGTCAAGG
>JBBQCQ010000596.1:0-3211 GCA_038318835.1 Gemmatales bacterium
AGGGGAGATCGACTCATGAGCAACCCGGATCGTCCCCCGGTCGGCGGGGTGGTGTACGCCCTCGCCGCCGCCGCCCTGTTCGGGGCCAGCACCCCGTTCGCCAAACTGCTCGTCGGCGGGGTGGACCCGATCCTCCTCGCCGGGTTGCTGTACCTCGGTTCGGGGTGCGGGTTGGCGGCTTGGAAGCTCTGGACGCGGCGGAACGGACGCAAGCCGTCCGAGGCCGCGTTGCGGCGGACCGACCTCCCCTGGCTCGCGGGTGCCGTCCTGTTCGGCGGGGTGGTCGCCCCGGTCCTGCTCATGACGGGGTTGGCCGCCACGCCGGCTTCGACGGCCTCGCTGCTGTTGAACACGGAGGGCGTGCTGACCGCCCTCCTGGCGTGGTTCGTGTTCAAGGAGAACTTCGACCGCCGGATCGCCCTCGGCATGGCGGCGATCACCGCCGGCGGTGTGCTGTTGTCGTGGGACGGGCGACCGGATGCCGGGGGTGCCGTGGGGGGCGATCTGCATCGCCGGGGCGTGTCTGGCCTGGGCCATCGACAACAACCTGACCCGGAAGGTGTCTGCGGGCGACCCGGTTCAGATTGCCGCGATCAAGGGGTTGGTCGCCGGCACCGTGAACGTGGCCGTCGCACTGACGCGCGGTGCCGAAGTGCCGGGAGTCGGGACCGTCCTGGCGTGCGGGGTCGTGGGGCTGGCGGGTTACGGGGTCAGTCTGACGCTGTTCGTGCTGGCATTGCGGAACCTCGGGACCGCCCGGACGGGTGCGTACTTCTCGGTGGCCCCGTTCGTCGGGGCGGTCATCTCCATGCTGCTCCTGGGCGACCGCCCCACAGTCGCCTTCTTCATGGCCGCTGCGCTCATGGGCGTCGGGGTTTGGTTGCACCTCACCGAGCGGCACGACCACGAACACGACCATGAGGCGATGCGTCACGACCACAGTCACGTCCACGACGAACACCACCAACACGAACACGGCCCGGACGACCCGCCGGGCGAACCCCACTCCCACCCGCACCGCCACAAGCCGATGCGCCACTCGCACCCGCACTACCCCGACATCCACCACCGGCACGATCACTGACCGGAGCCGGAAGTACGACCGTCGTTAGTGTCCAACGTGTGGGGCCGGGTTGCCGGCAATTACCATCGCCAGCATGACCGCCGCCATGCCGGCCATCAGCACGTCTTCGACCAGGGTGACGTAGCTCATCGGCAGGTTGAACACCGTGCCCAGGCATGCGCACTTGATCTTCCGCCGGGCGAGCAACGCCCGAACCACGCCGACCATGCCGACGCCCATCAGGCCGAGCGTGACGGCGTTCGTGGCCGGCGGCTGGAAGCCCGTCAGGTACGCCGCCCCGAGGGCCAATTCGATGAACGGGTAGGCGAACCCGTAGGCCCGCCACCGGGCGGCCACGATGTCGTAGCCGGCGTAGGCGTCGGCGAACGCGGTCGGGTTCAGCAGCTTGAAGAAGCTGAACACCAGGAAGAACCCCGCCATGAAATGGCTCATGGCCCGCATCCAGTCAACCGTGCCCGACACCGCCTCGACCAGCGCGGTCACGCCGAAGATGTACAGCAGGATCAGCACCAGGGGGTAGTAACTCGTCTTCGGTTCGGCGGGGCCGGCGGGCAGCGATGCGGGCGGAAGGTCCGTGGCCACCTCGCCGACGACGGCGTAGCCCCTCTGCCGCAGCAGTTCGCCCACCCTGGCCGCCGACACGCCGTCGCCCTCGACGGTCAACACCTTGTCCGGCGTGGACACGTCGGCGGCCCACCGCTTCACCCCCGGCTCGGCGTCGAGCAGTGGTTGGATCGCCTTCACGCACGCCCCGCACCGCAGGGTCGTCTTTACTTTGAGTGTGGTCATGAGTCGGCCTCCATTTCAGTTCGGGCGGCCCTGGTCGCCGAGTGCCGCGATGATCGGGCACCCCGACGCCGGGCCGTCCCCCTCGCAGGATGTCAGGAAGGCGACCAGCGACTCCCTCATCGCCAGCAGGTCGCGGACCTTGGCGTCGATGTCGGCGACCTTCCCGGTCGCCCGGTCGCGGACATCCGCCCGGCGGGCGTCCGGGTCGTCCCGCAGGGCGAGCAGGTCTCGGATTTCCTTGAGGGTGAATCCGACCTGCTGCGCCCGCCGGATTAACCGCAGCCGCTCGACCGCGTCGTCGTCGTACTGCCGGTACCCCGAGTCCTTCCGGGCCGGCACGTCGAGCAGCCCTTTGCGCTCGTAGAACCGCACCGTCTCGACGCCGACGCCCGCCGCCTTCGCCAACTGGCCGATGCCGATGGTCCGCACGGTCGTCACCTCCACCCGCAGTCTACGGCCCGTACCTTGGTACGGAGTCAAGGGGATTGCGCCGGAATTGGGGCGTCGGCCTAAGAAAGTTTGGCAGACCGCAGCCGCAGGGCGTTGGCCACGACCGACACGGAACTGAGGCTCATGGCCGCTGCCGCGACCATCGGGTTCAGCAGCAAGTTTTCCGAGATCGGGTACAGGACGCCCGCCGCGACGGGCACGCCGAGGGCGTTGTAGGCGAACGCGAAGAACAGGTTCTGGCGGATGTTCCGCATCGTCCGGCGACCGAGGGCGACGGCCTTCACGATCCCCCGCAGGTCGCCCTTCACCAGGGTGACGCCGGACGACTCCATCGCCACGTCGGTCCCGGTCCCCATTGCGATCCCGACATCCGCCGCGGCCAGGGCCGGGGCGTCGTTGATGCCGTCGCCGGCCATCGCCACCCGCCGCCCCTCGGCCCGCAACGCCTTAATCCGGTCGTGCTTGTCCTCGGGGCGGACGCCGGCCTGGAACTCGGTGATCCCGAGCGCATCGGCCACCGTCTTGGCCGTCCGCTCGTTGTCGCCGGTCAGCATGATGACCCGCAGGCCGAGGCCGCGGAGCGCGCGCAGTGCCTCGGGGGCCGATTCCTTGACCGGGTCGGCGACGGCCCCCAGCCCGGCGAGCCGCCCGCCGACCGCGACGTACACCACCGTCCGCCCCTGCCGCTGCAACTCCTCGGCCCGACCGTCCAGGGAGCCGGGGTCGGCAACCCCGCCGGTTTCGAGGAGCGACCTCCGCCCGACCAGCACGACCTTGCCCTCGACCGTCCCGCGGACCCCGCCGCCGGTGACCGACTCGAACCCGGCCACCGGCGGTATGGCGACGCCCCGATCCTTTGCCCCCCGGAGAACGGCACGGGCGAGCGGG
>JBBQCQ010000597.1:0-3205 GCA_038318835.1 Gemmatales bacterium
TATTTAACCCCTTTGTCGGGGGGGGGGTTGTTGTGGGGGTGTCGGCGTCGGGCGGGCCGTATGCCGGGGGGTGTGGGGCTCTCGGCGATCCACGGGGGGGATTCCGCCGCTGGGCTCGCCCGGTCATAGATTACGAGTGCTTGCGACTCACAGGACCCCGTCATGCCCGCGTTGCACCCTGCGTACCCGCTTGTCAACGTCGCAGACGCTCTCTCGCCGGCCCTTGTCTTTTACCCGCAACTAATCGCCCAGAACATCCGCGCCGTCCTCGTGGCCGTCGGCAGTCCGGATCGTCTGCGGCCTCACGTGAAGACGCACAAGACGGCCGAGATCGTGCAGATGCAACTACTCGCCGGCGTGACGAAGCACAAGTGCGCGACCATCGCGGAAGCCGAGATGCTCGCGGCCGCCGGCGTGCCAGATGTGATGATCGCCTACCCGCTCATCGGCCCGAACGTGCCGCGACTGATGAAGCTGATCGCAAAATTCCCACAGACGCGGTTCTCGTCGCTCGTCGATCACCCGAACCATCTCGCGCAACTTGCCGAGGTTCTGACGGCTACGGGGCAAACGCACGAGGTGCTGATCGATCTGAATGTGGGCATGAACCGCACTGGCATCCCGCTCGGCCCAGACGCCGACGACCTGTACGCACGCGTCGCTCACACGCGGGTGACGCGGCCGGGCGGCTTCCACGTGTACGACGGGCACAACACGTCGGAATCACTCGCCGACCGGCACGCCTCGGCGCGGGCGACGCTGGTAAAGGTGCTGACGATGCGCGAACATCACGAGAAGCTGGGCCACGCGGTTCCGCGGATCGTCTGCGGCGGCACGCCGGGCTTCCCCGCCTATGCGGTTATCCGCGACGTGCCCGGCCTGGAGTGTTCGCCCGGCACCTACGTCCTGCACGACCTCGGCTACGGCTCGCGGTTCCCCGACCTCGGCGTGACACCGGCGGCGGTGTTCGTCACTCGCGTCGTCAGCCGACCGACGCCGACCCGCGTGACGTTCGACCTGGGCAACAAGTCCATCGCGGCCGACCCGCCGCTGGCGAAGCGGGTGTACCTGCTCGACTTCCCGGAATACACGATCGTCACGCACAGCGAGGAACACCTCGTCGTCGAGACGACCGAAGCCGACGCCACGAAGTACCAGCCCGGCGACGTGGTGTACGCGATTCCGTCGCACGTTTGCCCGTCGGTGGCACTACACCGCGAGGCGCTCGTGGCCGAGGACAACCGCATCGTCGGCAAGTGGACCGTCACCGCCCGCGACCGCTTCCTGACCGTTTAGAAGTGAACTCCTTCGAGCTTCAGCAGCCACTCCTTCCGCCACAACTCGCCGCCGTACCCGCCGAGTGTGCCGTCGGCCGCGATGACGCGGTGACACGGCACGACAATCGAAATGTTGTTCCGCCCGTTCGCGGACCCGACCGCCCGCGTTGCCGTCGGCTGGCCGATCCGCCGGGCGAGTTCCGCGTACGAGATCGTCTCGCCGTAGGGGATGGCCTGTAACTCAGTCCACACGCGTTCCTGAAAGGCCGTGCCGCTCTGCTGCATCGGCATCTCGAACGTACGAAGTTCGCCCGCGAGGTAGGCCCGCAGTTGCGAGGCGTATTCTTGGAAGATGCCGCGATCCCGCACGCCGTCGGCCGGTGGCGACTTCGCGAACCAAAGGCCGGTCAGATGCTCGCCATCTGAGGCGAGGAGAATCTCGCCGAGGGGGGTGGCGAGGGTGTCGAAGTAGCTTCGGGTGAGCGTCAGCATGGCCAGCTCCGGATAGTGTTCAAATGATTCTATCACGCGGCCCGATTCGGGTGGAGGGGGCCACCCCGACCGGGTAAACTATCGACCGAAGGAAGGACTTACGATGAGCACAACCACGACCCCCCCCCTGATGATCGCTGACGAATTTTTACGCCTTTACGGCGATGAATCCGGCGTCGAACTCGTCGGCGGCATTCTTGTGCGGCTTCCCATGCCCGGAGCGGTTCACGGCGAAGTTTGCGGGAATGCCTACAGTCTCATTCGCGACCACGTCAAGGCGAACAAACTCGGCCGCGTGATGAGCAACGACACGTACATCCGCACGCGAACAAACCCGGACGGTTTCCGCGGGGCGGACGTGTGCTACGTCAGCTATGGGACTCTTCCGGCCGACCAACCCACTCCGGCCGGGCCGCTCCTGCCACCACTAGAACTGGTTGTTGAAGTTCGTTCGCCGTCGGACACGTTCGCCGATCTGACCGACAAGGCGACCGAGTACCTGCGGGCCGGGGTGCAGGTCGTCCTCGTCCTCGACCCGCCCACGGAATCGGCGGGAGTGTTCCGGGCGAACGAACTGCCCCAGCGGTTCCACAACGGCGACGAACTCACGCTACCCGACGTGCTGCCCGGCTTCGCCATGCCGGTGGCTCGGTTCTTCGAGTAGCGGTCACTTCTGCGCCACTCGCTGGCCCTTCGCCGACTTCGTCGGCACCGGGATCGCATCCGGCGGAGCCTTCAGCGATTCCAGGAACTTTACCACCGCGGCCTGATCGGCGGGCGGCAGATTTTGGTAGGCCGTGGTCACGCTCTTGGCCTCGCCCTGGTGGCGGCGGATCGCGTCGGCGAGCGTGGCGGCCGAACCGTCGTGCAGGTACGGGGCCGAGTCGGCCACGCCCCACAGCGGCGGCGTCTTCCACTGCTGCGGGTCGGGCACGTGGCTCGGCCGGGCCGACTCCGGCGGCGGTTCGGGGCCGTATTGGGTGAAGCCGCCGCTCGCGCCCGGGTCTTCCAGGACGTACAGCAGGAAGTCGCTATACACGCCCTTCACGCCGCCCAGGTTCGGCACGTGGCAGGTCGCACAGCCGACACTCGCGAACAGGTCCTTGCCGTGCTCGGCGGTGGCGTTGGCTACTTCCACCGGTCGCGGCAGCGTGTTCACGAAGGCGAGCAGGTTGCGGAACTGCTTGCGGTCCAGGTCGGGCGGTGTATCGGTCGCGATGGGCTTGTGCAGCGGCTTCGCCTGAGGGCTGGTCGGCGTGCCGAGGCCGAGTTCGTTCGCGCACGCGGCCGCCACGAATTCTTCGAGGGTGGCATGGTTCCCCTTCCAGCCGAACTTGCCGACGCGGCCGTCGGCCAGCAGCGACACGCGGCCGACCGGCACGCGGGTGAAGTCGAGTTTCAGCTCCGCGAGTGCGTTGCCGGCGCTGCGGTCGCGG
>JBBQCQ010000598.1:0-3204 GCA_038318835.1 Gemmatales bacterium
AGGAAGTGCAAGCCCTCGTCCTGGTCGATGTCGTAGGCCCGCACGATGTTGGGGTGGTCGAGCGCGGCCACGGCGCGGGCTTCCAGGTAGAACCGCTCTCGCGAAGCGTCGTCCACGCCCTTCGAGACGGGCAGCACCTTCACGGCCACCCGGCGGCGCATGAGCTTGTGTTCGCACAGGAAGACTTGGCCCATGCCGCCGACGCCGAGCTTTTCGAGCACCTTGTACTTACCGATGGTGAAGCGTTTCCACTTCCCCTGCAAGAGTTGTTCGGCTTGAAAATAGGTCAGAACCGCGTCGCGGACGAGCTTGCCGGCGGCCTTGTTCGTCTCAGTCGGGAGCGGGCCGAGTTCCTTCTGACGATTCAGATACGTGGTAAGCTTTGCCTCATCGACAACGCCACTCTTTTGGATGAGTTCCAGGAATTCATCAACCGTTGCCGGTGCTGGCATCAGCATCACTCCGGAGGCGAGCCACCATCATTATGAGAGGGGGCCGGGCGAGAACCGGCGAACGTGGAATAGTATACTTCACCGGGCACAAGAACGACGATGGCAAAGGATACCGACCGGGAGAAATTGTGCGGAACGGCGGAATATTCCGTACCCGCTCAGCGGACCAGAACGACCACCGTCGCGATGATCACAAGCACAAGCGCAACCGCGAGGGCGGGAACGAGCCAACGCACGCGGTTGGCGGGTGGCGTGGCGTAGTCGAGGCGGGGCGACGAATCCTGAATCAGCTGCGGGTCGTCCGGGTTCAGCAGCATCTCGACGCTTTCTTTCGTCATCTTCGCGGGCCGCGTTTGCAGCGGAGTCGTGTGCGAAGTCCTACCCGTCGGCACCTGATCCTGAGTCATCGGCTCGTCGAACTGAATCTGCTCGCCGCTCGGCGAACCACCACCGGAGGTGTATCGTGACGAACTGCCGCCGCCACTGCCGCGATAGCTGGCGTGGACGGCATTCGCCCGGTTCGTCTTCGTCGAGGACCGCGATCGGTCGCCGTGGCCCATCATGGCCAGCACGGCCGGGCACAGGTCGGGCATCTCGTGATCGGGCGGTGGCGGGATCGGCTCTTCCGTCCATCGGGCGAGAGCTTCGGCCACTTCGAGCGGTGTCTGATAGCGGTCGTTCGGGTCCTTTTCCAGCATTTTGTCCAGCACTTCGAGCATCTCCGCCGGCACATCGGAGCGAAACTCCGTGACGGGCTTCGGCGCTTGCGTTTGCTGGAAAACAAGCTTCTGCGCGATCGTCCCGTCCGGCACCGGCGACTGCCCGGTAAGCATGAAGTAGAAGGTGCCACCGAGGGCGTAGATGTCGGCGCGGATGTCCACGACGTTCGAGAGTGCCTGTTCCGGCGCGAGATAGTCGGCCGTGCCGAGGACGCACTTATCGTCGTACTTCGCCGTCAGGTTGTCGTTCTTGTCGTTGAAGAACCGGGCCAGCCCCATGTCGAGAATCTTGATGATGCCGAGGCGGTCGAGGAGCACGTTGCCTGGCTTGATGTCGCGGTGGACCATGCCGAGTTCGTTTGCGTGGTGCAGGCCGACGGCCGACTGCGCCACGTAGTGTGCCGCCCGAATCGGATCGACCTGCCCGAACCGGGCGACGATCTCCTGCATACTCCCGCCGTCCACGTACTCCATCACGAGGAAGTGCAGATTGTCCGACTTGTCGATGTCGTGCGCTCGCACGATGTTCGGGTGATCGAGCGCGGCCACCGCACGGGCTTCGCGGTAGAAGCGTTCGAGGTTAGACGGATCGCTCAGCTTCTCCAGCGGCAACACCTTCACGGCGACGACGCGCTTCATGAAGACGTGTTCGCACAGGTACACGGCCCCCATGCCGCCGACGCCGATGAGTTCGAGTAGCTTGTACTTGCCGGCGACCATGAACCGCTTGTATCGGCCGAGCTTGAGTTGTTTCGACTGGAACCGCGTAAGGATGCCGGCCCGGAGTAGGACCGCCGTCAGCTCTTCGATCGAATTCACGGATTCGCCCGAGACGCGGAGGCGGTCGAGTTCTGAATTCAGACGGTCATCCGTTACCAATCCGCTCTTGCGGATACAGTCCAGATACTCCGTCACGTTCGCGGGGGCTGGCATGAACGCGAACCCGTGGGGCGGTCAGGGACTCTGACGAGACAAGTTCGTTACAGACTTCCTGTAATGTAGATAATATTGGATTCGCCGTGAGCAACCTGCAAGCTGGAGATGGTGATTTTGTGCTTCTTTTATTCCGACTGTGCGACAAATACCAGGGATGACCGCTCAGGGTCCGAGCGCAACTCTTGTTATGAGTGAAGTTTTCCATGCTGCAAGAATTGAAACAGGTCCGGGCCGTCTGCCCACTCGACTGCCCCGATGCGTGCGGGATGGTCGTCACTGTCGATCCGGTCGCCCGCAAGGCGGTGAAACTGCGGGGCGACGAGGATCACCCCTTCACCCGCGGTTTCCTCTGCCGGAAAGTGAACCACTACCTCGAACGGGTGTACCACCCCGATCGCCTGATGTACCCGCTAAAGCGGGTCGGGCCGAAGGGCAGCGGACAGTTCGAGCGTATCACGTGGGACGAGGCCATCGCGACGGTCGCCGGCCGATTGAAGGAAGTGATCCGCGAGTTCGGCCCGCAGGCGGTATTGCCGTACAGCTACGCCGGCACGATGGGCAAGGTGCAAGGGTCGAGCCTCGACCGGCGGTTCTTCCACCGACTCGGTGCGTCGCTGCTAGACCGCACCATTTGTGCGACGGCCGGGTCGGTCGGGTGCGAAGTCACTCTGGGTGCCGGCACGCGGGCGGCCGTCGAACCGGAACTCGCCGTGAACTGCCGGTATATCGTCAACTGGGGGTCGAACACCGTCGTCACGAATGCGCACTTCTGGGCGATTCAGCACGAGGCCCGGAAGCGCGGCGCGAAGATCGTCACGATCGACCCGTACCGCTCGCCGACGGCCGCGAAGTCGGACTGGTGGCTGCCGATCCGCCCCGGCACCGATGCGGCCCTTGCCCTCGGTGTCATGCATGTGATTTTCCGTGAAGGCTGGCAGGATCAGGATTACCTCGACCAGTACTGCCTCGGCGGCGATGCCCTGCGTCAGCGAGCGCTCGACGAATATGCCCCGGCCACCGTGGCCCGCATCACGGGTCTATCGGTTGCCGACATCGAACAATTCGCGAAGGAATACGGCCGCTCGCGGGACCTGTTC
>JBBQCQ010000599.1:0-3203 GCA_038318835.1 Gemmatales bacterium
GGTCGTGCGTTCGGAGCCTGTGCGACAACTCGTCCGGCAGATCGATCATGAGGAACCATCCTATCAAAAGTCGAACGACAAGCCGTCGTGGGCCAACGCCACGTTCGGCGGCAGCGGGGGCGGGTTCGCCGAGTCCATCTCGTGCGACAGGTGCGTCAGGTACGTCTGCTTCGGCCGCACACGGGCGATGGCTTCGAGTGCTTGTTCCAGATTGAAATGCGACGGGTGCGGCCGACCGGGCTTGAGCGTGTCGAGGATGAGCACGTCGAGGCCGTCGAGCAGCGGCCAACTCGCATCGGGGATCGCGCTCACATCGGTGCAATAGGCAATGTTACCGATGCGATAGCCGAAGCAGTCGAACCGGCCGTGGATGAGCGGGATCGGCGTGAGGGTTTCGCCGAGGGCGGTGAACGGTTCCTTCGTGATCCGCCGGAACTCCAGCTTCGGCAGCACGCCCGCCGGCAGGTCGTCGTTGCCGGGGTGGAAGGCGTAGGCGAACGCCCGGCGGATGACTTCCTCCACGTCGTCGGTGCAATAGATTGGCAGCGGCCCGCCGAGGTACTTGGGGAAGATGCGAACGTCGTCGAGGCCGAAGACGTGATCGACGTGATAGTGCGTGTACAGCACCGCGTGGACGAGCGAAATCTTCTCACGGAGCAGTTGCAACCGCATCTCCGGCGTCGTGTCGATGAGCAGGTTACCGGCCGGAAGTTTGAGTAGCACCGACGACCGCGTGCGCTGGTTCCGTGGGTGCTCCGAGCGGCAAACCGCACAGTCGCACCCCAGCATCGGCACGCCGACGGAAGTCCCACAGCCGAGAACAATCAGAGAGCGCGAGGCCATACGAAAAGTATACGCCCGCGGGTCGGCATCGCCGACCCACGGGCCGTCGGTCAGATCGGGTCTTCGTGGGAGCGTCCGTTCGGGTCGAGGTGAATTTGCTTGTACCCGCCGGTCACGGCGAAGTACAGGAGCAAAAGCAAGAACCCGACGGCCAGCGCGGCCGGCACGGCTGCTGTCCACTGGAGTGCCTTACGGTCGCCGTGGTCGATAGCGTCGTTGAGGTTTTTCTGGTCGGTATCAAAGTTCGGCTTCCCGTCCTTTTCCCACCACGCCTTCAAGTCGGACAGGTTCTTGACCAACTCCGCGGGTACGGGTTTGCCGGACTCCTTCTGCTTCATCAGCACCTCGAGTTCGCCCTCCACGTTCGTCTTCAGGTCCTTCGGCGGTTCGTTGCCATCCTTGCGGGCGACTTCGAGCTTGGCCATGTTGCTTTGGTGGTCGCCGAACATCTTCATCTTCTGGTTGTCCAGCCCCGAGATTCGCGGCGCGATGTCGGGCAGCAAGTTCGAGAACAACGGGAAGCCGTTCACGCCCTCGGCCTTGTAGCGGTCGTAGGTCGGCACGGAGGTTTCCTTCAACATGTTCACCGCGGCCAGGTCTTGCTTGTACCCGATCCCCGGACCGCCGAGTGCCCCGGCCGAGATCATGCCGATGCCGCCGCTGATGCCCAGGGCGAGCGCTCCCGCCTTCGGGAACCGCTCGGAGATCACGCCGAGCATCGTCGGCCAGTAGAAGGTCTTGCCGACGCCGTAGATCGTGACCGCCCCGAGGTACAGGGCGACCGTGTTCGTTGAAGGTTGGCCTAGGAGGTACAGGCCGATGGTGCCGAGGACCGCACTCAAGAACAACAGGCCGATGGGGTTAATCTTGTGAACGATCGGCCCCGCGAAGAATCGCAAGACGAACATGAGGAGATTCGTCCAGATGAACGCGAGGAGGGCGGTGTTTTCGTCCTTCAGCACGCGGGTGCTGATGTTCGTGATCCAGCTGTCGGTGCCGAGTTCGACGTACCCGATCATCGCGTGGAGCAAGAACAGGAAGAACAGGATCGGGGAGATCAGCGCGACGAGCATCGTGCCGGTAGACAGGCCCGACGCGGTTGCCTCGGACCGTGGGAAGGGCCGGTTGAACATGAGGATGCCGTACAGCAGTACCGGCACCAGGAAGATGCCGAGCTTGAATTCCCAGCGGATCGGGTCGGAAATCTGGCCGAAGCCCAGGCCGATCAGCGCACCGAGGATCAGACCAGCCGGCCAGCCCGCGTGCAGGATGTTCAGCCAGTGCGTCTTGTTGTTCGAGAACAGCGTCGCGGTCAGCGGGTTAATCACGGCCTCGCACGTCCCGTTGCCAAGCGCGAACAGCCACATGCCGATGTACAGGCACCAGTACGCCCCTTCCTTACCATACATGCCGTAGATCGGGGTGGCGGCAAATGTCACGACGGCGGATGAGGCGTGCAACAAGAACGCGATGAGCATGAGCCTGCCGTACCCGAAGCGGTCGGCCAGGAAGCTGAAGAAGATGATCGCGACACCGAAGCCGACCAACCCGCCGCCGGTAATGCCGCCGAGTTCGCTCTGCGTGAAGCCGAACTGGTTGCCCCAGTCTTTTAGAATGAAGCCCCGCACCGAGAAGCCGATGCCGGCCGCGATCAGGGTGAGAAAGCTGGCCCAGAAGAGGGTTTTCTCGTTCGATCCTGGCGCGCCGCCCGGACCGGGTTGGGGGTCGATCCCGACCATAGTGTCACGACTCCGAATGAGAGAGGTTGTCGACGTAGATGCCGCGAGTTCTCGGATACTATCCGCGAAAGTTTCACACTGTCTAGGAAAAAGCACCAAACTCAGCAACTCCACGTTCGGCGGGCGGATGGGGAAACGCGGCGGATTGCACCGATTTCGCGGCAAAGGAGGATCAAACAATTGGCCTAGGGGGTGGCAAGATCATCATTCCGCCCCTTCGCCTCATCTCCGTTCCGCGGGATGCCGATGAGCTTCAGACGTTGCTCACGACGGAGGATCGACCGTGACCCAGGAACTGAACGTGCTCGCGCTGTTCAAGGGAAACGAGCGGTACATCTTCGTCTACGACGACGACAGCCGGGATGAGTTGATCGACACGATTCGCAATGCGGCCGCCAGCCCGCAGACGCCGATCAACTGGTTCGATGCCGCCGTGCTCACGGAGCGTGCCCGGCAACAGGGGAAGGAACCCAGCGAACAACCGTCGCGATTGTAAGCGGTTGTTTTTTCCTGACCCTTGCGGGATCGTCGATTGACGCTCGAAAGCAAGCTTGCCGAGTTCTTGCAACACCACGGCCTGGAAATGAATTCAACGGTCCAAACGGTCAAATCGTACCGGGA
>JBBQCQ010000600.1:0-3196 GCA_038318835.1 Gemmatales bacterium
TCAACAGATGGTGTTTCATGTTTCTCGTTCTCGCCGCCATCCTCGCTCTTCCGCCCGCCCCAGTCGTCGCCACCACGACTGGCGAGCCGATGTCGGGGCCGTGGCAATCGCTCGCGAAAAACTGGGGCGTCACGCTCGCCGACGGTAAACCGCTCGCGGACCTCATCTCGCTTAGGAAGGCCGATACACCACTACCCGCGTGGCCGCGAATCGCCGGGGGCATCCTCGCGAACGGCGACCGCATCGCGGGCGAACTCCTCGGTGGCGACGATACCGCGATCACGCTCAAAACCGCGTGGCAGGCGAAGAGTCTTCGCATCCCTTTGCCTGCGATTCAAGTGCTCTGGCTGACGCCGATCCCGGCCGACTCGCCGGACTTCCCCGACCGCTACCCATGGCTGGACGCCGCCCGGAAGTCGGACGTGGTGCTGCTGCGAAACGGCGACACCGTCGCCGGCGACATCGAGAAGTTCACGGCCGAGGGATCGCTTCAACTCCGGCGGCAGTCGGACGGCGTTTCGACAACGCTGGAGGCATCCGCGATCTCGGCCGTGGGGTTCAACCCCGCCCTGAGCATCGCCCGCAAGGCGAAAGGTCCGGTCGGCCGCGTGGTGCTGGCGGACGGTTCCCGTGTCAGTTTCGCGACTGCCACCGCCGACGCTACGACCCTCCGCGGCAGCACGCTCTTCGGCACGGCCGCGGAGTTGCCGGTCGGGCAAATCGTGTCGCTCGACATACAGCACGGGAAGGCGACGAACCGCGCGGACCTGAAGCCGAAGGCAGAGAAGGTTGAGCCGTTCAACGACCTGGCATGGCCGTGGGCGGCGAACCGCACGGTGAAGGCCCGCCCGCTTCGCCTGACCACGAAGGCGGGAACCTCGACGTTCGACACGGGCCTGGGCACACACCCGCGGACGACGCTGACCTACGCCCTCGGTGGCAAGTACCGCTGCTTCACCGCCCTCGTTGGCCTCGACGCCGACACCGGCCGCCGCGGCACGGCGACCGTGCGAATTCTTGTGGACGGCAAAGAACAACCGCTCGATACACTGGCGAAGCTCACCGCAGCCGACGGCCCCGTGGCCATCGCCGTCGATCTGGCGAAGGCGAAGGAGTTGACGCTCATCGTCGATTTCGGCCCCGGCGGCGACGTGCAAGCCGATGTGAACTGGGCCGATGCTAGACTAATCGAATAACCAAATCGAAATGGCCACAGATGAACACGAATGAACACAGATAAAACCGAGATCCGTTAAAAACCTGAACCAAGCAGGTCATTGAATGGGATTTAGGTTTTGGATTTATCCGTGTTCATCTGTAGCCAACTCTTCTTAAACGAAAAAAGCCCGGCTGATTGGCCGGGCTTCTTCGTGTTGTCGCGTCGCGTTAGCGCTTCGAGAACTGCGTCCCGCGGCGGGCACCGCGGAGGCCGTACTTTTTGCGTTCCTTCATGCGGCTATCGCGGGTCAGGAACTTGCCGTCGCGGAGCTTGCGGACGATGCCGATGGCCGGGTCTTCCGGCGGGGCCGGCGGTGCGTTCGGGTCCACGACCGGCTTCGGCAGCATTGCGGGCCGCGGGCCGGCTGGCAGAATGACCGGCTTCGGGGCGAGCATCGCCGGCTTCGGAGCGGCCGGCTTCGAGGCCGACGTTTCGCCCTTCACTTCCCGGTTCCAGGCCCGCACGGCGGTTACGTTGCCGACGGTCACGGACTTCCGCTCGCCGATCGGGGAGAACATCACCACGATGGCTCGGGCGATGCCCTGACGGATCGCGTCGGCCTGGCCGGTGATGCCGCCGCCCTGCGTCTTCACGATCACGTCCAGGCGGTTGCCCAGATCGGTCGCGGTCAGCGGGCCGGTCACGGCCGCACGGTCCTTGACTTCCGTAAAGTAGTGATCGAGATCGCGACCGTTGATCGTGATCCCGCCCTTGCCTTCGGTCAGGCGGACGCGAGCGACCGCGCTCTTACGGCGGCCGGTCCCGAGATAGAACGTCTTCGCTTCTTTCGTCGCCATGGTCGCGGATTCCTAGTTAGTTCGTCTGCACTTTGAATTCGACGGGCTGCTGCGCCTGGTGCTCGTGCGCCGGGCCGGCGAACAGCTTCAGCTTGGTGATTTGCTTGTAGCCCAGCGGCCCCTTCGGGATCATCCGCTTGACAGCCAGCCGAAGGATTTCTTCCGGCTTGCGGCGGAGCATTTCCTTCGCCGGGATGATCTTCTGCCCGCCGGCGTAGTGCGAGTACGTCTGATAGTTCTTGTCTTCCCACTTGTTGCCGGTGAACTTCACCTTGTCCGCGTTGATGACGATGACGAAGTCACCCGTATCGGCGTGCGGCGTGTACGTGACTTTGTGCTTGCCGCGGAGCAGGTTCGCGACCACGACCGCGAGGCGGCCGACGACCTGATCGGTCGCGTCGATCACGAACCACTGTTGCTCGATGTTCTGTGCGTTGGCCATGAACGTTGACATTGCTGCGAATACCTTCGGCGGACCCATTTTGACGAAGAGAGTCATGATAAATCCGCCGGGGAGAACGTCAAGGGAACGATTCCGGAAAGTTCTGCCCCGGTCGAACGAATAACCCATAGACCAGAGGAACACTCTCACCAACGGGGCAATAGCCATGTCGCAGATGACCACCAGTCCCGTTCACGCGCCGGCCCGCCACCCGGAAGCCCGCCAGCCGTTCGGCCTGCCCCTGGGTAGCGTCCGCGGCCTCATGTCGGTGCTGATCTGTGCGTTCTTCTGGCTGCTGCTGCTTTTGCCCAACGAGTCGCCCGCGAAAGCGGTGCTCGCCCACTTCTTCTTGCTCGGCCTCGTGCTGATGGCGTTCGCGTCGTCCCCGCGGATCGCCGAGAAGAACGTATCGCCGTTCCTGCCGTGGCTGCTGCGGATGGTCTTCGTCGGCGGATCGATCGCGGTCATCGTGTTCGTCGTCCTCACCCGCGATATGAACGTAGTCGGTATTCGCCTGACGCCCGATCCGGAGGAAGTCAAGGCGTGGTGGGTGCCGTTCCTGAGTACCCTGTCCGGCGGGTTCGCGTTCGGCCTGTTCCTGCGGTTCCTGCTCGGCCACGAGAATCATATCTTCCTGTCGTTACGAGCGTGGTTCTCGGTGGTCGGCATCATCATGCTGGTGCTAGAATTCGGCCTATTCTTCACGATGGCGAGCAGCAGCGGGAAGATGGAAGACTT
>JBBQCQ010000601.1:0-3183 GCA_038318835.1 Gemmatales bacterium
GGGGCAACGCCGGCCAGTCCGTCCGGGGTGAGGGAAACGGTCTGGATCAGGGCGAGTTCGGCCCCGCCATCGCGGAGCAGCGCGACGTTCGCCTCGCTGCCGACGGTCTCGATCACGCGAGTGGGGCGGCCGGTTCTGTCCTGCACCTGCTTCGCGAATTGTTGGGCGAAGGTGTGATACAGTCCGTCCTGCTTACCCGCGGCGATGCGAATTTCCGTCGGAAGCGGGTCGCGGGCGGTGAACCAGGCGACCCCACTCGCGACCAGCACAGCAACGGCCACGAGTATGACGAAAATGCGGGCGAACGTGCGCATCGGGAAACTCGGTGAGACGGGGCACCACTCCCATCTGTTCGCGGCAACGGGGTGGGGATTTCAACGGCGTCAGTCGTCGTCGTCCCGCCGGCGACGGCGAGGGGCCGGGCGGTCGTCGTCGTCGTCGTCGTCGTCCACCGCGCGGCGCTTCTTCTTCGCGGGCCGGTCGTCGTCAACGTCCACAATCGCCCGCCGCTTCGAGGGGCGCTCTTCATCGTCTTCGTCCACGTTCCGCCGCTTCTTCTTCGCCGGGCGGTCGTCGTCTTCGTCCTCGTAGGCGTCGTAATCGCGGGACCGCGACTGTGGGCGGCGACGCCGACGGCGGCGGGACTCCTCGTCCTCGGCGTCCCCGAAGCCGAGCATCGGCCAAAAGATGAACGGCAAGAAGGCCATGCCGATGCCGAACATGGCCCCCTTCCCGAATCGCTCGGCAATGGCGATGCAGAGCACAGGAATGCCGACGATGCCGAAGAAGAGGGCGATCACGAACCAGATGATCTCTTTGCGAGCGATCTGCGTCATGACGTACACGTTGTAGAACGGCACGAGGGACGCCCAGCCGGGTTCGCCCGCCTTCTCGAACGACTTCCACATCCCGGCAATCATCAAGCCGATGAGCAGGAAGTAAAGAATCAGGACGACGGCCATGCTTCACACTCGGTGGGGTGAGCGGAGTTGGAACAACTTCCAAAGTCTATCGGGGCGGCCCCGCCACCGCCACTGCTTTCGCCGGCCACGGGTCGATGCGGTCCGCCGACGGTTCCCTCAATTCCCCCGTGTCCTCCGTGACTCCGTGGTTTGGTCGGTCTTTCCCGCCGGCCCGACCGTCAGGGTTTGTCGGGCCTATGTGAAGATTTGCGGAAACTCCCCAAGAACCCTAGCCTCTCCTCTGGTGGAAGGCGAAGAGGTTCCTGAGAATTGGCCTTGCCCCTCCGAGGTACCCGCCCCGCCCGGCGCTCCGAGGTGCCCGCCCCCGCCCCGCGCTCCGAGGTTTCTTCATGTGGTTATGGGATAGCCTCTCGACCTTGCCGCTGCCGACGCTGGTCTTCTTCGCCATCGCGTTGCTCGTCGCCTTCGGCTTCGAGTTCATCAACGGCTTCCACGATACCGCCAACGCCGTCACCACGGTCATCTACACCCGCACGATGTCGGCCACGCCCGCCGTCGTGTACTCCGGCTTTATGAACTTCCTCGGCGTCCTCATGGCCGGCACCGGCGTCGCCTTCGGCGTCGTCAACCTGCTGCCCGTCGATTTGCTCATCGATCGGGCCGGTTCGCCCGCGGCCCTCATGATGGTGCTCTCGCTGCTCGTCGCCGGCGTCGCCTGGAACCTCGGCACCTGGTACGTCGGCCTGCCGGTCAGCAGTTCGCACACGCTCATCGGCAGCATCCTCGGCGTCGGCCTCGCGAACAGCTTGCTCGAAGGCAAGGGTCTCACCGGCGTGTCCTGGGACAAGGCCATTCAGACCGGCCTGTTCCTGTTCATCACGCCGCTGATCGGGTTCGTGTCCTCGATGATCTTGCTGTACGTCCTGAAGAAGATCGTGCGAACGCCTCGCCTGTACAAGCCGCCGGAGGGGGACGACCGCCCGCCGGGCTGGATTCGCGGCATCTTGATCGCCACCTGCGGCGGCGTGAGCTTCGCCCACGGCTCGAACGACGGCCAGAAGGGCATGGGCTTGCTCGTGCTCGTGCTACTCGGCTTCCTGCCGTTCCACTACGCCCTCGATACGGCCACGCCGGACCAGGCGCGGCAAGTCCGCGACGCCCTGCCCGTCGCCCGCGAGCGCATTCCGGCCGAGAAGATGACGAGCAAGCTGACCGCCGACTTCGAGACCGCCGAGCGACTGATCGGCGACAAGGATTCGTTCGCCGACCTCGACCCGAACCAACGGTGGGAAGCGCGGCAGTCGATCTATCGCATCTCGAAGGCACTGCCGAAGGAAGAACCGGAGGGCGGCCCGCGAGCGACGATGACGAAGGCCGTCGAGTTCGTGCCGTTGTGGGTGAAGATTGGAACGGCCCTCGCCCTCGGCATCGGCACGATGGTCGGCTACAAGCGAATCGTGGTGACGGTGGCCGAGCGGGTCGGCAAGCAGCACCTGACCTACGCCCAGGGTGCCGTGGCCGAACTGGTGGCGGCCGTGACGATCTACGGGGCGGACCTGGCCCATGCTCCGGTGAGCACGACGCAAATCCTGACGAGCGGCGTGGCCGGCACGATGGTCGCCAACGGCACCGGCGTGCAACCCTCGACTGTGCGCAAAATCGTGATCGCGTGGCTACTCACGCTCCCGGCAACGACCCTACTCTCGGGCACGCTCTTCGCCATCGGCCGGCTGTTTGTGTAACAAGTCGGGGAACCGTCGCTACATGGCTCAGGATTGGTGGCCAGAGACCCGGAAGACGGTCGGCACTTGCCGGCCGTCAAATCGACTTTCTCGATCAGGGTCGCAACTGATAGGCCTGGACGAGGGTGGAAAGACGGGCGATCAGGACGATCAAAATATAGGTGACTTCAAACGTTTCCAGGGAGAGAAAGACCGCCCCAATCAAAAACGTGACCAGCGAACACTCGAGCCCGTTCACGACCGCCCTCGTGGATTGGGCGACATCCGCGGGAAGCGCGTTGCATCCTTGCCGTGTCCGGCTGGTGGCCAAAAGGGCGGTCCCGAGCAGACCCAGGTACAAAGCCAGACCAACAAACCCTGTGTCGGCCGCCACCTGAAGCGTCCAACCCCTGCCGGGCAAGTCGTGCGTCTTGGGTTCCGTCGAGAGTGTCTCGATGATCTGCTTTGTTTCGGCTGGCGCAAAAGGGGGGCGGCACCGCCCGTTCGACGATAGGTCATCGCCTCCGGTCCGCGTTCGT
>JBBQCQ010000602.1:0-3174 GCA_038318835.1 Gemmatales bacterium
GAGATCATCGGTTCGACATTTTCGGGCGGGTTGAAGCTCTCCAGCAAGATCACCGACCGGGCCGGCTTCTTGTCGTCCTTCTCGCGCTCGTCGCGAATCGGCTGAACCACCAGAAGCTTCGGCTGGCTTTCCGCGAGGTAATCATCGAGCGCGTGCAGCACAGCCGGCGGCAGACTCTCGTCCTTCTCGCCCTTGAAGACGAGCTTGTCGCCCCAGGTCAGGACGCTGTCGAACAGTGCCCGCATCCGGCGAACGTGGGTGGCGGCCTTTTCGACCACATCGGCCCCGGAGACCGCTTCCACAGTCGATTTCTTACCGTGCCGCACACCCACGCACAGGCGGTCGCAGTCGATGAGTCGCCGGCCCTCGTTGGCGATATGGTACGCGCACTCGGTCGGGTTCAGGGTGCTGTGAATGAGCCGGGCGAAGGCCTCGACTTGCGAATATACCTTGTCCAACCCCGCGGCCTGGCGAGTGTTGCTGAACGTGTGGTACTGGCTGGCGTACCCGGCCATCTGCACGGCGTAGTTCAGAAAGGTCGGGTACATCCGCGGGTCGTGCGTGGCGTCCTGGAAGATTTCCAGGAGGCCCATCGCGGACTTGTCCGCCTGCACGATCGGTGCGAACAGCGTGAAGTAATCGGTGAGGTTGCGGGCCGGCACCTGCCCGGCTTCCGCGAGGCCGCTGACTTGGCCCTGCGGCTCGATCATCACGGATCGCGGCGGTTGGGCCTGGAAGACCTGCCGCAGAATCTCGTTGTGGCACTGTCGGCCGCCACGCTTGGCGTCGAGGCCGACCTTGTCGAGATTGAGCTGGCAGGCGATCTGCAAGAAGCCCTGCGGCGTCCGCAGCCAGACCGCGCCCGCGGGTGCCCCGATCGCGGTAATCGCGACGTTCAGGAACTTCTCGTAGAAGTCCGTGGGGGCGAGCGTGGAGCCGGCGAGCTTGGAGGCTTGCGTGAAGGCTTCGTCGATTTGCTGGCTAAACCGGTTTTTGTCCGGCTGTTGACCTGGAGGATTCGTGCTCACGGCTGCTCTCGGGTGAGGCGGTAAAATCGGAATTTACGGCAAATTCCGAGTTATCGTACCCTTACGGCGACGCTGGTACAAGCGATGTCTGCCCCGCCGCGGCTTATCTATGGACTGCGTTGGCCCTACTAGCATGAGTCAAAGTTGACTTTCCCTAGCGGGCTGTTCCGTCGAACGTGGTGCGATCACCACAGTCTCTCTACCTTATCGGTCGATTTGGTACCAGACATTATACTGTCCGAATCTTTGACGGGGCGTGAACCCTTACAGATTTTGTCGAATTAAGATTTGAATGAGCAGAAAGGCAACATCGGTCACAGATTGACACGGGAAAAACAGATCAGAGAAAACCAAAATCCGATTTGATTTTGTTCTAATCTGCCTTTTCGGTGTTAATCTGTGGCCGATATTCTTTGTTCTCGTCATTCTGGCGTATGTTCGTTTTCCCATGTCAGGATGTGCTGCATCAAGTCGGGTGGATCGACTTCGTCGTTCGGTAGCGGCCACGCGAACCGCTCGGACGCGGCCAGTTGCGTCGCCCCGTTGCGGTCGGAGATGTCGAAGTCGCACCACAGTTTCACGAATCGGCCGATGGCACGGCCACGACGGCGGAGCCGACTGATGAGTTCGTTCGCGTCGGCGTCGGTTCGGGCAGCTTCGGCGAGAAGCTCGGCCCAATCGACGACCCACTCGACGAGCATCCGAGCTTCTTCATCCCCCAACCCCCGCGTGAGAGCCTCATCCCGGACGATCTCTCGGATGTGCCGGTCGCAGTCCACAGCCATCGTTTGCCCCCATCCCTGGCATCATCGACGAGGCTGGCGGGCGACCCGTCCCCCAACGGGCCGCCCAACCAACTTCCCACCCCCACGGTGTGTCGCGTCGTTGTTCGCCGGGGTATAACGGCGGCCCCCTTGCTTCGCAAGCGAGAATTCTTCATAATTTGCCCGCGCCCCACCTCGCGGGCCGTTCGCGCGAACACCGTTGGTCGCCACGCATGATTACGCTCCTCGTCGTTGTTCTCGTGCTGCTCTCGCCGGTGTTCGCCGTAGCCGGTTGGCTCGCGATCTCGTGGCCGTTCCCGTCGCTGCTCCGCTACCTGTGGTGGGTGCTGCTGCACTCCCGCTATCGGTTTCGCGTTCACAATCAGCACCACGTTCCGAAGACGGGGCCGGCCCTCCTGGTCTGCAACCACACGTGCTACATCGACTGGATGATCTTCTGGGTCAGTTCGCCGCGGCCCGTGCGGTACGTCATGTGGGCGGGGTACACAAAAAGCCCGATCCTTCGCTTCTGGCTCTCGTGGGTCCGGCACCGTGTGGTGAAGCTCGAGAACCGCGAGCTACGGCCGCACGCGATTTCGGATTCGCTGAAGGCGGTCGCCGCTGCCCTCGATGCGGGGGAAGTGGTACTGATCTACCCCGAAGGGCGACTGTCGCGGAACGGCCAGATGCTACCGTTTGGCCGCGGCATCGAACTCGTCCTTCGGTTGGCGAAGAGTGAAGTGCCCGTCATCCCGGCGGCGACGGCCGGCATGTGGGGCAGCTTCTTCAGTCACAAGGGTGGCCGAATTGCCCGCAAATGGCCGCGATGGGGCCGGCCGAAGGTATCGGTCTGGTTCGGCCCGCCGCTGGTGAACAAGCTCACAGCGGCCGAGGTTCGGGCGGCCGTGACGGAAGCACGGGCGGACCTGGCGATCCACGACAGTCGTTCGCTACCGACGGTGTTCCGCAGCTTCCTTCAGACGGCGACGCGATGGCGAAACGTCTTCCGCCCCGGCTTCGTCGATTCCGCGACCGGCGTCGAACGGCGGCTGACGTTCGGCCAGGCCCTCGTGGCGACGTGGTGCCTGTCGAGTTGGTTCAAGCGAAAGCTGCCGGGCGATGGACCCGTCGGCATCTGGTTGCCCACCGGCCTCGGGTCGGCGTTCGCGAACCTCGCGGTCGGCTATCTTGGCCGGCCGACCGTGAACTTGAACTACACCGCCGGCCGCGACGCGGTCGAGTCGGCCGCGCGACAGGCCGGGTTGACGGTCGTCATCACAGCGAAGCGGTTCTGCGACAAGATACCGCTCGATCTGCCCGCGGATGTGGATCGCATTTTCCTCGAAGACGCCCTCGCGGCCATCAGCAAGCCGGGGAAGGTC
>JBBQCQ010000603.1:0-3168 GCA_038318835.1 Gemmatales bacterium
CACGAAGGCCCCCATCGTGAAGATTCGCCGGGCCACCCCCACGCCGGGCGGCACGACGGGCACGCGGCTGGAGATCGAGTGGGAGGCCGACGACCTGAACCTGATGCCCGACCCGGTGGTGCTAGAATACGCCACCGACAAGACGGCGACGGAGTGGGTGTCGATCGCGGAGCGCATTCCGAACTCGCGGCGGTACGTGTGGGAAGTGCCAGACAAGACGCCGTTCAAGATTTACCTGAAGGTGCGGGCGACGGACAAGGCCACGAACACCGGCGAGGCGATCTCGGTCGATCCTGTCATCATCGACCTGGACAAGCCGTCGGCCGTGATCGAAACGGTGCGGCCGGTCGGCGGGCTGAGCGTCGGGCCGGGATCGATCCCGGCGACGCCGAGCCGGCCGCTGTCGGCCTCGCCACCGAGTTCGCCGCCGGTGCTGGCGGTGCCGGACATGATCCCGAAGAGCCGGTGAAGACGGAAAACCATTTCGGCCACAGATGAACACCGAGAAGACCGATCCGAACAAATTCATTCAGCGCTTCGTTTTTGGTCGGATCAGTTTTTCCCGTGTTGATCTCTGGCCCATGTTTCGGTCGAACGTACGGCCGATATAACACCCCCCACCGCCGTGGGTGGGCCGAATGCTTCTTTCGCTGAGGACTCCTGATGATGGGCCGAGACTTCAACCGCGACTTCATGATGATCCCGCCGGGGACCGGAGAGCCGGGCGTGGCGAACATGATCGTGGAGATTCCCAAGGGCCGCCGCACGAAATTCGAGATCGACAAGAAGTCTGGCCTCATCAAGATGGACCGCTACCTGTACAGCTCGGCCGTGTACCCCGGCGACTACGGGTTCATCCCGCAGACGCTGGCCGAGGATCACGACCCGCTCGACGTGCTTGTCATGGTCAACGAGCCGACGTTCTCCGGGTGCCTCATCGAAACCCGCGTGGTCGGGATCTTCAAGATGAAGGACAAGGGGCAGAACGACTTCAAAATCCTCGGCGTGCCGAACAAGGACCCGCTGTTCGAGGCGATGCTGAAGATCGAGGATGTGCCGAAACACTTCCTGCGGGAAGTCGAGCACTTCTTCAGCACGTACAAGCAACTCGAAGGTGTCCATATCGAACCTCTCGGCTGGGCCTCGCACGAAGAAGGAGCGGTCGAGGTGCGGTCGTGTATCGAGCGGTTCCGCAAGACGCTCGGCAACTTCTGATCGTTCCGAAGACATTGGCCACAGAACGCACGGAAAAGACAGATCGGGAAAAACGGAAATCGTGTTCTGGATTTCTTTTCGATCGGACTTTTCTGTGTTCATCTGTGGCCGAGATGTTTTCGATGTCTGCCTCATCTCGTCGGCGGGGTGTTGCCGTTTGGAATCGTCTACCCTTTCCCGGCCCGCAAAGTCTGCCGAAATCCTCGCCCGTCGGCCCGCCCACGGCCGCTGCGGTGCCCATCCGTCGGAAATCGTGTTCTAGGCTCATGTACTGAACTGACTCTCCCGCCGAGCCAACGCGGACATGGCCTCCCCACCCGACGATTACGACGACGATGAGCCGGCTACGGGCCGTAGCAAGGCCCGGCAACTGTTCTTTGAACTGATCAAGGACTGCGGGGTCGATGTCATCCGGATGCCGTCGAGTTGCCGCATCTACCTCAACCGCTACCTGGCCAACTACCCGGCCGAGGCCGACCTGCTGGTGGCCGTGCTGCAAGCCGGCGTGCCGACCCGGTTGGTGGCCTACGAGCAGATCGGGTACACCGAGTTCCTGAAGGGGCAGACCGAGGACTTCGCCACCGCCGCGAATGTCCCGCTGGACGATGCCCGGTGGGCAGTCGATACCTGGGCGGACTCCCTGGGCCGGCCCCGCGGCTTCCAGTACGTGGCCCCGCAGTACGACCCGGCCGACCTGTACCCGGACCCGGAGGCGGCCACCCAGCACGACCACTTCGTGAAGGCCGCGATGCTGTTCATCGTGGGGCTGGGTGGGTTCTTCGGCACGTTCATGGCCGTGGCCCTGGTGCCGGTCATCATGTGGTCGTTCGACTTCCGCATCGCGCTGGTGGCCGAGCAGTTCGCCGAGCGGGACGCCGACGGCGAGTGGACGATGTTTCTCGTCGCGTTCATCGCGGCGGCCGGGTTCGGCATCGTCGGGGCGGCAGCGGCCGTGACCGGCTGGCTGTTCGCCGGCGGCGAGGAGCAGCCGTGGTCCACGGCCGCGGTGGCCAGCGGCACGGCCTTCTCGAGCGTGTTCTTTTGCTTGTTCGCAATGTTCACCTGTTGTGTCCCGCCGCTGGCGTTCCCGATCATGCACTTCGTGGCCGTGTTCGGCGCGACCTACAAATCGGCCGCACGGGGAGGAAATTATTGAAAATTTCCTGCCCTTTTTCGGAGGTCGTGCGCGTCGGCCTCGGCGACAGTGTCGGGCGAACTTCGGACAACCGAATCGTGGCCGCGGGTGAGAATTCCGAATCGGGAAGAGTCCAGGGAACACCGCGGGCTGAGAATGCTGCCAGGACTTGAATTGAGAAGCCTGTTAACTCGTAGCGAACGTAAGGATCGGCACGACCGTTCCCACGCTCGCGCACGTCGTTTCGCGATTATCAGTTGCCCCGTGTAAATTGACAACCTATAAATCCCCCGTCGTCTCACGATCACTCCCGTCTGGTTCGTGAGGCAACCGGCCTTCGCCCACAAGGCTGCACTGGCTCCCCCAAGCTGGTGTTTCCCGGCGAGGTGCTTCCGGTTGTGCGCGTCGTACTTGCGCTGCCGGGGCGATTCCCGAATGCTTCGCCCGGTTTCATCGCGCAAGCTGCCGAATTATCGTACCGCGGTCGATACCGTACAGCAGGATCGTTGCGAATGTGCGTAGGCACCATCGCCACCCTGCCCGGTCACGGCCGTCGCCCGAACCCCCGCCCCGACCGGGTCGCCCCCTGCGCTAGGATTCGCCCTACGCACGCCACCCGGCCGGAAACGTAGACAGGATGACCTACCCGATGTCCCGACTTCGCCGCTACCGCCCCGAGGCCGTTCAGTCGCCCCTGGAAACCTACCTCCGGGAAATCAACGAAACCGCCCTGCTCACCGCCGACCAGGAAAAATCACTCGCCCGCCAGATCGGCGTCGGGTGTACGAACTCGCGCGACCAGATGGTTCGGGCCAACC
>JBBQCQ010000604.1:0-3168 GCA_038318835.1 Gemmatales bacterium
GTGTCGCGAAATGCCGCCACGCCGCGAAGTGAGGCCAGCCGAGGAAAGATTCCTCGGCTGGCCTCACTTCGCGGCGTGACGTATGAGTCTTTTCAGTAGGCGTGCTTCTGCTTCTTGAGGACCATCGTCACCAGCGTCAGCACCATGATCCGCAGGTCGAAGAACGGGTTCCAGTGCGTGATGTAGTACAGGTCGAACTGAATCCGCCGCCGCAGCGAGGAGTTGCCCCGCCAGCCGTTGACTTGGGCCCACCCGGTCAGGCCGGCCTTCACGGCGTGGCGGGCCATGTAGTTCGGGATCGTCTGCTTGAACTGATCGACGAACACCGGCCGTTCCGGCCTTGGGCCGACGAGGCTCATGTCGCCCCAGAGCACATTGAACAGTTGCGGCAGTTCGTCCAGGTTTGTCTTGCGGATGAACGCCCCGATCCGCGTGCAGCGGGGGTCGTTCTTGGCCGTCCATACGGCACCCGTCTTCGCCTCCGAGTCGGGGCGCATCGAGCGGAACTTCAACATCTGGAACCGTCGGCCATCGAGCGAACACCGCTCCTGGCGGTACAGCACCTTGCCCTTGCTGGACAACTTCACCAGCACCGCGATAACGGTGAGGACGGGGGAAAGGGCCATGATGCCGACGAGGGCGAGGGTGAAGTCCATCACTCGCTTGATGGCGATGTTCGCGCCGAAGTGGCGGTTCTCGCGGAGGCCGAGGACGGTCATGCCGTGCAGGTTCGTGGTCGTCAACGACAGCGCCGACATGGCCGGGGCGTCGGCGATCAACCGCATTTCTACCGTCGTCTGCGAGAGCGCATCGAACACCCGCCGCACGTCTCCGTAGCGGTTCATCGGCAGCGCAATGAACACGTGCTCGATGTGCATCTCGGCCACGAGCCGCGGCAGATCCGCGAACGGCCCGACGACGGGCAGGTTCATGCGGTGCTGATCGGGGTCTTCGTCCACAAAGGCGACAGTCTGAATGCCCATCCACGCGGCCGACTCTAGCGTGCGGGCCGTCGTGCGGGCCAGTCGGCCGGTGCCGACGATGAGGGCGTGACTCTGGTTGTACCCGCGTGCCCGCAATCGGCCGAGGGCGAACCACGACAGCCGTCGGGCGAGGACGATGCCGCACACGGCGAGCGGGGCGAACATCGCGAACACCGCCCGCGGTCGATACGGCGACTGCATCGCGAACGTGATGGCAACGACGAGCAGCGTGAGGAAGCCGACGCCCTTCGCGACGTGGTAAAGTTCTTCACGGAAGCGGGAGAGCCGCGTCACGTCGTACATGTGCGAGATGCGATAGGCCACGAGGCCGAGGATCGTGACGAGCGGCAGTTGGCCGACGCAGAGCTTGAAGTCGGGGGCGTCCGGGGCTGTGATCGGCAGCCACCCGGAGCGCAGTCGCACGAAGTCGGCGGCCAGCCACGCCACGGCAGTCGCGACGAGGTCCCAGAACTGGAACCACGCCCGCAGGGGTTCGCTACTTCGTGCGATCATCACCGACTTGTAACACCGGCGGGAAGCGAGTGTCAAGGCGGACAAAAAAGGCAAGAGCTGGCCACAGATGGACGAACATAGATAAATCGGATACCGGTTTACTGCAAAGGACATAGAGAACACCGATTGACGCCGGTTTGGAAGCACCACCTCTCGACCACCCGGAATGCACGCAACGCCAACCCAAAGTGACCCCGCTGGGCCACCGCCACCATACTCCCGGCCCTTCAGTCCTTGTAGGGGTCGATTTCGTCCTCGCCGGCCATTGCCACGCCGAGCGGGGTGAGGTGGTGGAGCACGCGGATTGACTCGCCGTGGAACGCCAGCACTTCGTCGAGCCGCTTGTAGCAGTGCGGCGACTCGTCGGTGCCGGCCCCGCGCAGCTCCACGCCGAGCGGGTCGATCCAGTCGCGGAGCATCTGCCGGCTCACTTTACCCTCGGCCACCTGCACCTTCTCCTTGCGGCCGGTCGCCGGGTTCAGCTTGAACTTGAACTTGCCGGCCGCCTCCCGCCGCCCCATGACGCGGCCGGCCCCGTGGACGGTCGAGCAGTACGACGCCTTCCCTTCCTCCGACGCGACTCCCTCAATGATGACCGAGCGGTCGCCCATCGACCCGCCGATGAACCCCCGCTGACCGGGGAACGCTGGCGTCGCTCCCTTGCGGACCACCCACAGGTCGCGGTCGTCGTGGTGTTCCTTCCACGCGAAGTTATGGTGGTTGTGGACTTCCTCCTGAATCGTGCCGCCGAGGATGCTCGCGACCTTGCGGCAGACCCAGTCGCGGCCGGCGTAGGCATACCGGCCCGCGAGGTTCATCGCCTCCAGATACTGCTGACCCAAGTCGGAGTTCACGGCCAGCGTCACCGGGTCCACCATCATTCCGTCCTTGCCGCCGGCCAGTTCGAGGAACTTCGTCGCCAGCTTGTGGCCGAGGCCGCGCGAGCCGAAGTGGACGCCGACCCAGGCGCGGTCCTGCTCGTCCACGAACAGATCGACGTAGTGGTTGCCGCTGCCGACCGTGCCGAGTTGCTCGGCCGCAAGCGACTTGTACGGCTTGATGGCCTCGCTCTGCCAGGCGGGGTCGTCGAACACGGGGTCGTCCACCCGCTCGGCATTCTTGCGGCCGATGCCGAAGGAGATGGCCTTCCACACGTCGTCCATGATGGCCTTGATGTTCGCGCGAACCTCGTCGCCGGCCACGTCGAGGCGGACGGCCTTGTTGCCACAGGCGATGTCGTACCCGACGCCCGACGGGCTGACGTGCTCCTCGTAGGCCACCACGCCGCCGATCGGCACGGCGTACCCGAGGTGGTGGTCGGCCATCAGGGCCACGCCGTGGGCGTTCTTGCGGCAGTTCTGAATCTGCTCGACGGCCGACGCCTCCGGGACGCCCCAAACCGGCACGCCGTCGATCGTTTGAAAGCTCATCGCATCTCTCCCGTGACTTCCCCCTCCGGACACCGCGAACCTGGCCGGGGTTCGTGGGATGTTCTGATTCGCACGACGAACCCGACCACGAACGCCGTGAACAGCCCGCGGGCGACCCACCCGCCGAAGACGGCCATGGCGTTGAAGACGATGAAGGCCAGGAAGCTGTGGATGGCCACCGTCAGCCATCGCGGGCGGCGGGCATAACTCCGCGGCCACACTCCCAGCCACACCGCGTCGGC
>JBBQCQ010000605.1:0-3163 GCA_038318835.1 Gemmatales bacterium
TCGGTACTGTGCTGGGCCAGGGTCTTTTGAAGAATATCCAGGCTGGCCCGCGGCTTCCCGGCCGTCCTGGCGTACCCGGCGAGAATCAGCCCGCCGTCTGCGGTCTTTTGGCCCAGACGGTTGGCGAAATCGACGGCCTGCCGTTCGAGCACCGTCGCATCGGCCGAAGGGGGCAAGGTGGCCACCCGCAGGGCTTTCAGCTGCAGAAGCGTCTCGATCACTGCCGGCGAAGCGTTCGGGTTTGCGGCGGCGGCTTCGTATTCCTTCTCGGCCTCGGCGAACCGCCCGCCATTCAGGTACGCCTGGGCGAGTGACACGCGGGCGTCCAGGTGTCCCGGTTCCTTCATCGTCACGAGTTGAAGCGACTCGATCACCTTCGCCGGGTCGCCGGTCTGCTGATAGCAATTCGCGAGCAGGAGATTCGCCCGCGTTTCCAGGGCTGGAAGCTCGATCGACTCGGCCCGCAGGGCGGTGAAGATCGCGATGGCCTCGTCCCATGCCTGACGGTGCATGGCCTGACGGCCGCGGAGGTAGTTCGCCCGCGGCTTATAGTTCTTGGGCTTCCTCTGTTCGATCCGGTCGATGATCGCCTGCGTGCGGGTGGCGTCGCCCGACAAGATGAGCAGGTCGGCGAGCGGCACGACGATCTCGGTCGTGTCCTTGCAGCGTTCGAGGGCTTCTTCCAAAACCTGAATGGCCCCCGACAGGTTGCCGCGGTGGACTTCCAGCCAGGCCAGACTCAGGTTCAGCCGTTCGTGGTTGGGGTGTAGCTTGAGGCCATCGACGTAGCTCGCGCGAGCGGCGAGCACGTCACGGTGGCGTTGCAGGCGTTCGCCGCGGTACAGGGCGACCTCCGCGAGGCCGGGCGAAAGTTCGCTGGCGCGCGTCAAGTCCTTCAACACCGGGTCGTCTTGCTGCGCGGGAAGTGCGGCCCCCGGATCGGCCGTGTGCATCGCGAAATCGGCCCGATCGACATACCCCTGAGCCTGGTCGGGCAGGGTGGCCACGGCGCGGTCGTAAGCGGCCTTCGCGGCGACCAGCGCCTTCCGGTCGTACCGGAGGAACTCAGCATAGACCTGATAACCGACCAACTCCTGCGGAGCCTTGTCGATGGCCGTCTCGAAACTTTTCTGGGCGTTGTCCAACTCATGCTGACCGACGAGTGCCCGGCCGAGGTGCCGCCAGACGGTCGCGTCGTTCGGGTTGTCCTTCAGATAAGTCCTGGCGTGCGTCGCGGCGTCGGTGTACCGGTGCAACTTCAGACACGCAATGACTGCTTCGAGCCGCACGGCCTGCCGACCGGGGTCGGTGCGCAGAATCTTGTCGTACAGGAAGACGAGTTCCGACCGCGACGATTCGCCGGGGCGTTCCCGCAGCAGTTCGGCGAGGCGTTCTTGAATGTCGGCGTCGGTCGGGCGGAATTCGAGGTACTGTCGCAGGTAGCGAATGGCCTTGTCCGGCTGGCCCGCGTCGGTCGCTCGCTCGGCCTGCCGCTTCAGGCTCTCCGGGATGCGACTCGCCTGGATCGTGTGCGCGGCGACGAGCACGCCGGCAAGGACGGCGATCGCGAGCAGCAACCGGATGAGGAATCGCTTGTTGATCGTCGGCATCGGGGAAGCATCCTTGCGGCGGCGAACCAGTCTGTATCCTGGAAGTGGAAGATGGTAAAACGCGAGAAGGTAGGGGGTCAACCCCAACGTGTCATGAGTCAAGTGCTCGCGCCGCAGACGATCTTTTTTATGGTCGCGTGGGCCGGGTGTGCGGTCGTCTTCCGCTCGCGGGGGCTGGCCGATCCGGGTACCCTCTGGCACGTCCGCGTCGGCGAACTCATCTTCCGCGACGGCATCATGCGGACCGATCCGTTCACATTCCCGTTCGCGGGCAAGACCTGGATTCCTCAGCAGTGGGGCGGTGAATGCCTAATGGCCTTGGCCCACGGCGTAGGCGGCTTCGATACGATCCTGCTCGGCTTCTGTATGCTCATCGCGGGGTTGTTCACGTTCGTCTTTCACCGATTGCTCGCGGGTGGCATGGGCGTGCCGCTGGCGACCATCGTGGCCGGGTTCGCCCTCGTCGCGGCCGGGTTCCACTTCTATGCCCGTCCGCACCTGGCGACGATCGCGTTCATGTCCGTCGTCGCGGCATTCGTCGTCGATTTCGATCGCGGTCGGCTCTCGCTCCGACAGATGGCGTGGCTCATCCCGTTGCACATCGTCTGGACGAACATCCACGGCGGGATGCTCGGCGGCCTGTTCACACTGGGCCTGGCCGCGCTCGGTTGGGGCGTGTTGTTCGTGGCGAAGAAAGAGTCGCCGCTGAAGTCGTGGCCGATGGTGGCGGGACTCACCGGGCTAATTGTGCTCTGTACCTTGACGATGTTCGTGAACCCGATCGGGCTGGAACTTCAGCGCACCTGGTTCCGCATCGTCGGCTCGCCGGCGATGGCGAAGAACGTCGCCGAACATAGCTCACTCAACTTGGCCCGCGAAGGCGACCGGACGGTCGTGTTCTTCGCGGTCTGCTACGCTGCCTTGCTCACCGGGGTGAACCCGCGCCAGTGGCGGGTGTCCTGGCTGCTGCCGGTTGTATGGTTCGCGCTCACGCTCAAGGGCATCCGGCAGGGACCGCTGTTCGTGGTCGTCGGGGCTGTCGTGGCGGCCGACATCTGGCCGCACTCGGTCTGGTTTCGCCGGTTGAGCACGATGGGGGATTCCCTCACCCGCGACCCGACGGACCCGCTGCCGAAGCTGGGTTGGCAGGCGGCGGTGATACCGGGCATACTTATAATTGTGGCACTCGTTTTACAGGCAGGGCGTGTCCCGGTGCCGATCCTCGGCCACGGATGGGCCAAACTCGATTCCCCCGCCATGCCGATGGACATAGTCGAACCGCTGCAAGACCTCGCTCGCAACTTGCCGCCGGGGACACCAATCTACAACGACCTGAACTTCGGCGGCTTCGTGATCTACTTCGCCCCGACGCTCAAGAATTTCGGCGACGACCGCTTCGAGCTGTGCGGCGACGAGTGGCTGGAACAATACGTCGAGACGATCTCGGACCACCCGGAACGGTTCGACGTGTGGCAACGGCAGTACGGGTTCAGCGCGGCCCTTCTCTCCACGTCCGACCCGCGGAGCCTGCTGGAAGAGCACCTGCTACAATC
>JBBQCQ010000606.1:0-3162 GCA_038318835.1 Gemmatales bacterium
ATCCCTGGTGGTACTCCTCAGCCGTGTAGAACGTCTCGGCCGGCACCACCTGCGTCACAATTGGGTTTGGCCACGCTCGCTCGGCGTTCAACTTCGCGATCGTCTCCTCGGCCGTCCGCTTCTGATCCAGCGAGTGATAGAAGATCGCCGAGCGGTACTGCGTGCCCACATCGGCCCCCTGCCGGTTGAGCGTCGTCGGGTCGTGGATGGCGAAGAAGACTTCGAGCAGTTGGCCGAACGTGATGACGGTCGGATCGAAGGTGATCTGCACGACTTCGGCGTGCCCGGTGTTGCCGTTGCACACGGCCCGGTAGCTCGGGTTCTCGACCTGCCCGCCGGTGAAGCCGGACACGCACGCCTCGACGCCCTTCAAGTTCTCGAAGCACGCTTCCAGGCACCAGTAACAGCCGCCGCCGAGTGTGGCGACTTCGCGTTGTTGCGACATGAATGGACCCTCGGGGTGGGAATCACCCGTCAGGGCATTTTACGCCTTCGCCTTCCGACTGTTGTCAGTCCGGGCCGGTCAGCGAGCCATTCCACGAGTTAAACATGAACCCTCCGGTCTTGGTCTGAAGGGTTGCTTGAACTTCGATGAGGGTGTTGATCTCGTCGAGGACGGAATCGAGGTCGTCGATGAGAATTTCGTACCGCACTTCGCACCGACCCATTTCGACGGCGTGAGGCGAGTTCTCGCTTAACTCGGCCGCCTCTTCTCTCACGTGGGGTTCGTCGACGAACGCGATGCGAAGTGGCGGCCCGTCGGCCCAGTTGACAGAGAGTTCGCTACCGAACTCGTCCGTCGTGCGCCGGATTGTCGCCTGCCGGTCGGAAAGGGCTGCGGCCGCGGTGTCCAAGTCCCCACGCCCACGGCGAAAGAAGATCATGCAGACATCGTCCGCCATCGGTGCCTCCGTCGGCGAGTCTGAACCGGCCTACCACCCCAACTTGCCGCGGAGGGCGTCGAGGCCGCCGCCGAAGGCGGCAGCGGCCGTCGGGAACTTCGCGTCGGCGTCGAGGCGGTGGCCGTTGTTGCTCTGCATGACGTTGCAGGTGAACTCGCCTTGGGCCGGCCGCACGTCCAGGCGGTATTGAGGCTTGCCGCCGAGGATCACGAAGACGGTGTGGTCGCCGACGCCGGCCGAGAGGGAACCGTCACGCTTCGAGAGCCAGTCGGGAATCGCGGGCAACGGCATCGTAGGGAACCTCTCAGCGGGGGATTCGGGGGAGGTTATTCTATAGATCGGCGAGACTGGCTTTCAGCCGCGGGGCGGCCTCACGCGATGCTCTTCATCATCCGTCTGGCCTCCCGCACCGCTTCCACCGCGATTACTGGCAGCTTGTCGCGGAGTTGCTGCACGCGGTCGCGGTCGAGCTTCTTGCCGATCTCCGCGAAGGCCAGAGCTTTGTCCAGGTCGAACTTCTGCACGTTGTGCTGCGATTGAATATGATTCGCCAGTGTGTCCACGAACGCCACCAGGCCGACCAGATCGCGGAACTCCGTCTCGCGGCTCGGCGTGTGGTGATTCGAGATCACCCGCGAGAGCGGCTTCGGCAGGTTGTTTTTGACCGCGAACAGCCCGCCTACGGCACAGTGGTCGGTGCCGTAGGCTTGCCGTTCGTCGGCCAGCACGTTCTCGGATTCGTCGTAGTTCGACAGGCCGGCGGCCGCGTAGTGGTCCGGTGCCTTCACGCAGATCACCAGCCGGCCGATGTCGTGCAAGAGTGCCCCCGTGAACTCCTCGCCGCCCAGGCTGAATCGCAGCACGCGGTTGACGGCCGACGCGAGGATGGCGGTGAACAGCGAATGCCGGAGGATGGTTTCGCACGCCACGCGGACGGGCAGCGGGTGCTTCTTGTACAGGCCGGTCATGCCGATGGATGAGATCAGGTTCGCACAGCCGCGAAGGCCAAGGCGGTTGACGGCCAGCCGTACGTCGTTGATCGGCACGCTGCCGCCGTAGACGGGGCTGTTCGCGATCTTCAGCACGACGGTCGCCAGCAGGGTATCGCGCGAGATCAGCGACGCCATGTCGGCGAGCGTGCTGTCCATGTCGTTGACGATGGTCATCGCTTTGATGATCGTGTCCGACAGGTGCGGCAGCGTCTCGGTCTTGTCCAGGTCCGCGAGCAGTTTCGCGTTTACGGGCACGGGCTTCCGGGCGAGATCGGGCGAAGGTGGACGCTTCGCAAGCAGAGCCTGAGACATAGTAACCTTGGGGCGGCGGAAGGACGTCGAACATCGAAGGCGGTGTCTCCCATCATCGAAGCCCCCGCGTCCGGGTTTGCCTGACCGCCACCAGAAAATGCAAGAATCCTCGACCACCCGGCCGAGGATTCCCCAAGTTCTCATCGCCACAGCGATCATTCCGGCAGCGGCTTACCCTTCGTTTCCGGCAGGAACGGCAGCGCGATCAGCCCGAGGGCGAAGACGCAACACATGGTCGCCCCAGCATACCGGAACGGTTGCGGCGAGGGGTAGCTCCCGAACACCGCGGGACTGGTGAGCAACCCGAGCACGGCTGGCCCGGACGCGGCGATGAGCCGGCCGACGTTGTAGCAGAAGCTCGTGCCGGTGCTCCGCAATCGCGTCGGGAAGAGTTCCGGGAAGTAGATCGCGTAGCCGCCGAAGAGGGCGAGCTGGAAGAAGCCCATGAGCGGAATCATCCAGAAGATGTCCGACCAGTCGTTGAGAAACAGGAACACGCCGGCGGTGCTGAAGCCGGCGAGCACGAAGAAGATCGCGAAGGCCGGGCGGCGGCCCATTGAGGCGGTGATCCAACTGAACGCGAAGATGCCGAGGAACGCCCCGGCGTTCTGCACCAGCGACGTGATGCCCGCCCAGTATGCCTTCTGGCCGCCGATGTACTTCTTCGCGGCATCGCCGGTCAGGTTCAGCCGCTCCGCTTCCGCCTTGTACGTCGGCTCGGCGACGACCTGTTGCAGGTCGTACGAGAAGAAGCCGATGCCCCAGAGGCCGATGACGCCGGCGAGCGCGAGGATGAAGCCGAAGATCGCCCGCTTGCGCCACTGGCCGCCGAGCAACTCGCCGTAGGACCCCGCTCGCTTGCCACCCGCGACCGACTGCCGCCACGTTTCCGGCTCCTTCAGCTTCGCCTGAATCACGACGATCAGGAAACCGGGGATGATGCCGATGAGGAACAT
>JBBQCQ010000607.1:0-3162 GCA_038318835.1 Gemmatales bacterium
CGGCCGGCTCAGGCCGGGCCCCTCGCCGCTGGTTTTATGCCAGTGCCAGCGGCGACGGTTCCCACGAGAAGTCGAACGGCGGTTCCACCGTTTCTTCGCTCTCGTCGCGGTCGCGGAAGACGTGCATGACGCGGAACCGGCTCACGTCGTCGAACTTCGGCTCCGGGTAGACCTCCGACCGAAACTCGTTGCCGGGCGAATACTCATGGAACATCACGCGAACCTTCGGGATGCCCTGGAAGTGATTGTCTTCCGCCCGCCGCTTGCCGCCGTGGACGTCGTACAGTTCGAGCAGTTGCCGTAGCACTTTCTCGAGCTTCCGCGGGTTCACACCGTCTTCGAGGTAGATCAGGTCGATCTGCGTCGCTCGCAGGATAGCGTGGACGTGCTGCCGCACGCGGGGGCCGAACAGCTTCTCGAAGGTCGGCCCGACCGGCCGCAGGGTGGTCGCCCCTTGCTCGGCCGCCTCGCCCTTCAGCGGGGCTTCCCACAAGAGCGTTTCGACGAACCACCAGTGCGGCGCGATCCAGAACCCGCCGCCCTCCTCGGGCACGATCTGGGCCGACTGCTTGAGCAACTTCGCCAGCCCCTTCAGGAAACGGCGGCGGAGTTGAATCTCATCGCGGCGGACGACCCGCTCCTTCACGACCTCGCCGCGTAGGTCATCGAGGGCCACCTTCAACGGCCACTGCGGGTCGAACTCGGTCGCCTCCGACTGCGCGGCCGGCACGAGGCGAAGGCCGACATGCGGTGAATCGACTTCCGCAGCCGGGGCGAAGGCGGTGCGAACACTCCAGCGGCGGATGATCTTACCGGCCAGCACGCGGGTCGGTTGGTCGGTGCTGTCCACTCGCACCGTGAGCGGGTCGCGGCGGGTCGGGTCCATGCGGCGGAAGCGGAACAGTTGGTAGACGCCCATCAGCACGATGCCGGGCACCAGCCACGCGGCCAGCGCGCCGAGGAACCCGGTGACGACCATCGGCGATTCGAGCGTTGGTGGGGCGGTCAGTCGCCCGCCGCACGCCCACAAGATGAGCGACGCGATCAGCACGGCCGCGAACACCACACTCAGCGACAGGATGCGGCGCATCGGCACGCTGTAGATGGCGGGCGAAGGCGTCGCCCCGCCGGTTCGCCAGAGGATGTTCGCATCGCCCTCCGTCGGCAGCAGGCAACTGAATAGCCCCAGGACCGCCACGCCACCGCACAGGGCCAGGCCGTACATCGGCGGCGTGACGAGCGTGACGAGCATGGCCAGCAGCCAGTACCCCACGAGCGCGACGGCGTCCGGCGATTGCGGCGGCGGTTCCGCATCCATGAGCGATCGACCGCCCCGGCGTTCGGCGTCGGCGAACTTCCGCATCTGGTTGTCGAACACGTACACCGGCAGATAGATACTCGCGGCCACGGTGACGGACAGCATCAGCCACAGCGACACGAGCACGACGAGGTACAAAACGTAGGACGTGCGCAGGCCGAGTTCGCGCCAGCCGTCCGGGAAGACGGCCCACGCCGCGAAGCCGAGGGCGTCGCACGCCAGCAGGCTGACGAAGACGAGGTAGATCGACCGCGGGATCCGTCGCGGCAGCGGGGGCACGCCGCGGAAGTCGAGGCCGACGTCGTACTTCAACTGATCGAAGCGGTTCGCTTGCCGGTTGGCGAACGTCGAGACCTTCGTCACCCACGGCACCGGGTCCGAGCGGTGCCACGCGGCGATGAACAGGCCGCCGAGCAGCAGCGCGACGCCGGCGAGCAGGTCGTGCAGATCGGTGGTGGCGTACCGGCCGACGATCTCCAACCCGCCGAGGAGGGCGACCACGCAAATCGCCGACCCACGCTCGGCCGACGGCACGAGACGCTGGGCACGGAAGAGAGCAGCATCGAGCAGTTTCATGGAACGGTCATTTCATCACAATCGGAGCGGTTCGCCAATGCCGAGCCGGCGAATTCAAAAGAGTTGGCCGCCGATTCACGCGGATGAACGCAGATAAGAAGGAAACCGATTTCACCGCAGAGGACAATCGGCGTCCATCTTCGGCAAAACTTTTTCACCGAATCGCCCGGCCCGGAACAGGCCAATCGGATGCTGGGTGCTGCCCTTGTCGGCGAGGTCCGCCAGGATTTCGCCCACGACGGAGGCGAATTTGAACCCGTGGCCGCTGAACCCGGCCGCGATCACCACATTCGCATTCGCTGGGTGAAGGTCGAGGACGAAGTGCCGGTCCGGCGTCAGTGTGTACTGGCAGACTTGCCGGCCGAGGCACGCGGTGAAGGGCGACGACACGAACTGATCGAGGAAGGCTCGCACCGGCTGTTCGTCGGCGGTGGTCGTGTCCCAGTTCACGTCGTCCGGCGATGGCAGTTCCGGGGCACTATAGTGCTGGGAAATCTTCACCCCGCGGCGGTCGTCGATCATCGGCAGGCCGTAGAACTCGCCGAGCGGCGACTCGAACAGGAACACCGAGAAACGGTCGCGGCGGAAGACGTCGGGAGCAGCGGGGGCGAACCAGAGCATCACTTGCCGCATGACCGTGAGCGGCACGCCGATGTCCGCGAGCAGCTTCGTCGCCCACGCGCCGGCCGTCACGACGAGCTTGGCGGCGTGGTACGTGTCGCGATCCGTGCAGACGGTCACGCCGTTGCCTTCCGCGTGCCAGTCGAGGACTGTTTCGCCGAAGTGCGTTTCGGCCCCGGTCGCGGTCGCGCGGTCGAGGTGAGCACGCACGCACCGTTCCACCATCAGGAACCCGGCCTTCGCCTCGTAGACCGATTCGTACCCGGCCGGCATGCGGAACGGCCCTGGGTCGCGGTCTTCGATTCGCAGGCCGTGCGTGGCCGCCGCCGCCCGCACACCGCGAACGAGTTCGCCGTCCGCCGGGCCGATTGAGAGGCAGCCGCACTCCGTCAGGAGGTGGTCGCCGCACGCCTGTTCCAGGTCGTACCAGCGGTCCCACGCCCGCCGCAACAGCGGCACATAGTCGGGGTGTTCATAGTACGCGGTGCGAATCACCCGCGTGTGGCCGTGCGAACTGCCGCGGTCGTGGACGGGGGAGAACTGGTCGAGGCCGAGCACGCGACGGCCGCGGCGGGCGAGTTCGTGCAGCGTCGCCGACCCCATGCCGCCGCAGCCGAGAACGATCGCGTCGTAGGAAGTGCCCATCA
>JBBQCQ010000608.1:0-3156 GCA_038318835.1 Gemmatales bacterium
CCGCACCGCGGGCCATCACGCTGCGGCACTCGCTCACCGACCTGAGCCAGTTTGCCGATCGCGTCGGCACGTTCGTCTGCCTGGAAGCCGGGCTGGACGACGGCGCGAAGCTGAAAGACTACCTCGCGACATTTGACACCGGCAGCTTGCAAGTGAACTTCGACCCGGCGAACTTCCTGATGAACGGCTTCGAGCCGGTCGCGTCGGTCATCGCCCTGGCCGGCCGGATCGGGCACACGCACGCCCGTGATGCTCGTCGGTCCGCAGTGAGCAGCGGCCCGGAAGAGGTGCCGGTCGGCGCCGGCGACATCGAGTGGATGAGCTACATCGCTACCCTGGAGGCCATCGACTTCCGCGGGTATCTTGCGGTCGAGCGCACGCTCGGCAATACTCGCCTCGCCGATGTGGCCGCAAGCCTTCAGTTTCTCCGCCGCTTCGTGCCGGTCGAATCGTAGGCCATCATGGCGAACCCCTATCGTGCCCTGCCGGCCGTCTCGCAAGTGCTCGACCGACCCGAGTTGAGGGACGCACGACAACGATACCCGCACGGCGACGTGCTCGCGGCCGTCCGTGCGGAACTCGATCAACTACGCACACGAATCGACGCCGGCGAATCGCTCGACCATTCGGAGTTGCTCACTCGCGTCCTCGCGCGGTTGGACGCTGCGGCCGAACTGCGGCCGGTCATCAACGCCACCGGCATCGTCTTGCACACGAACCTCGGTCGCTCGCCGATGAGCGACGCTGCCGCACACGCGGCCTACGAGGCGGCCCGCAACTACCTGAACCTCGAACTCGACCTCACCACCGGGAAGCGGTCGTCGCGGCAGGACGCGATTCGTACCGGCATCTGCCGCCTGACCGGGGCGGAAGCCGCGACCGCGGTCAACAACTGCGCTGCCGCGACGATTCTAGTGTTGCGCACCCTCGCGACCGGGAAAGAAGTCATCGTGTCGCGCGGGCAACTCGTCGAGATCGGCGGCAGCTTCCGCATCCCGGATATCCTCGCCGTCAGCGGGGCCACGCTCCGCGAAGTTGGCACGACGAACATCACCCGGCCGGCCGACTACGTGCAGGCCATCGGACCGAACACCGGGGCCATCCTTCGCGTTCACACCAGCAACTATCGCGTCCGTGGCTTCACGAAGTCGGTCGGCATCGCGGACCTCGTTGCCATCGGCCGGAAGCACGGCGTGCCCGTCATCGACGACATCGGCAGCGGGGCGGCCGTGGACCTGTCGGCTCTCGGCTTCGTCCCTGAACCGGACGTTCGTGAAGGGCTGGCCGCGGGGGCCGATGTGGTGCTGTTCAGCGGCGACAAACTCCTCGGCGGACCACAAGCGGGTATCCTCGCCGGGCGGAAGCATTTCATCGACAAGATGGAAGCCGACCCGATGATGCGTGCCCTACGGCTTGACAAAATGGCGCTCGCGGCCCTGGAAGCGACGCTGAGACAGCACCCGAACGCCGTCGGGGAACTGCCGATCTATCGCATGATGTTCGCCCCGCTCGCCGACCTGCGAACGCGGGCCGAACGGTTCGCCGACCGCCTTCGTGGCGTCGTTTCTCTGACGAACGTGCAGACGCTTGAAGATGTCGCTTACGTCGGCGGCGGATCGCTTCCCGATCAATCACTGCCGACGGTCGTCGTCGCACTTACCGCGAAGGCGAGTGAGGCAGAATTCGCCCGCCGGTTGCGGGTCGGTCGGCCGGCGGTGGTCTGCCGCGTTCGAGATGGCCGGGTGTTGCTCGACTTGCGTACGGTCTTCGAGCGGCAGGAAGAGGACTTGTACACCGCCGTCGTTAGTGCGTGCGAGTGAGGCGGTCCCGGATCGCGTCCATCCGCGTGCGGTGTTCCTCGTCGCTCACCACCGGCCGGCCGTTGTCGGGCAAGTCGCGGCCGAGTTCCACCCACGTCTTGCAGCCTGCGAATGCCGGGCGTTCCGGCATCTCGATGAGGTCGGCTTCCCATACGCGAACGGGCAACACGTATAACCCCGGTGTGCGATAGTGAAACCGCTGAGTGACCACCTCTGGCGACCAGATGTGGAAGTCGTCCAGACTCAACGCCGTCTCCAAGTTGTCCACGAAGTACACCGCCGACACGTCGACGCCATGCGTAAATCGCAACGTGCCCGGCTCCGGGCGGTCGCGCTCGATCTCGGCGAGCAGCGGCATCGCGTCGGGCTTCACGCCCTTTTGCTGCTGTTCGTGAAACAACGTCGGGTAGAGCCAGAACCGCGGGTGTTCCGGCGTGAAGACGCCGCCCGCCTCCGCGATGCCGCCCTTACGAATAATGAGCGACTGCCGGCCCGTCGCCAACGCGCGACAGATCACGGCCCATTCCTTGAACGCGATCGACAGCATCAGCCTTCCTCCCGCAGTTGCCGCGTCATTAGCCCTTGCACGGCCGCGAGGGGCGACGTGCCGTCGTACAGAACGTCGTACACCGCCGACATGATCGGCACGTCCACGCCGAGGGCCGTACTCCGCTGACGGACACTCTTGGCGGTGTAGACGCCCTCGGCCACCTGCGGGCCGGCCAGGATCGCGGCGAGTGATTCCCCACGGCCGAGGCGTTCGCCCACGCGGCGGTTTCGCCCGTGCCGACTGAAGCAGGTCGTCATCAGGTCGCCGATTCCAGCCAGTCCGCCGAAGGTGGCCGCGTCCGCCCCGTGGGCAACGCCGAAGCGGGTCATCTCCACGATGCTACGGGTGAGCAGGGCCGACTTCGCGTTGTCACCGAAGCCGAGGCCGTCGCAGATGCCGGCCGCGATGCCGAGGACATTCTTGAGCGCGCCGCCGAGTTCGAGGCCGATCAGGTCGCGGTTGGTGTACACCCGGAATCGCGGGCTTCCGAAGGCTTGCTGAATATCCGCGGTGAACCCGGCATCGGTGCCGGCCACGACGACCGACGTGGGCAACCCGTGGGCCATCTCCTCCGCGTGGCTCGGCCCGCTGAGGGCGGCCACGGTTCGCACGCCGAGGACCTCGGCGATGATCTCGCTCGGTCGTCGGAACGAGTCGATCTCGATACCCTTCGTCAAACTCAGACACCGCGTGCCGGGAGTAACGGCATCGACGAAGCGCGTCAGACTCGCCCGCAAGAAAGCGGTCGGCACGGCCACGATCCAGGTGTCGGCGTGCTGCGTTGCC
>JBBQCQ010000609.1:0-3154 GCA_038318835.1 Gemmatales bacterium
CCGACCCGGAAACGGGCAGCTTCAAGGACCCGCGCTTCCTCGGCCGCGACCAGCGCCCCTACGGCCCGCTCCCCCGCACCTGGGCACAGTTTAAGGGCACGTATGCCTACGGCGACCAAACGGTGATCGCGTACACCGTGGGGGATGCGGCGATCCTCGAAGTCGAAGGTGCCGAGCCGGATGCCGCCACGAAAGGGACGGTCTTCACCCGCATGCTGGAGATTGGCAAATCGTCGCGTGATCTGCACGCCCGCATCGCCCCGATCGGCACGGCCGTCGCTCTCGCAGGTGATAGCAAGTTCACTGTGACCGAGCGCGACGGGCACCATGTGCTGACGATCTCGGCCGATGCCACGCCTACACGGGTGAAAGTGCTGATGGCCACGGGGCCGTCAGACCCACTCGCGGCGTTCGCCAAGAACACCGCCGCCCCGCGGCCGCTCAAGCCGCTCACTGAGGGCGGGCCGAGGCGATGGCCGGACATCCTCAAGACGACCGCCGTGCTGGGTACGAGTAACGGCCCGTTCGTCGCGGACATGCTCGCCTTGCCCGAGCGCAACCCGTGGAATGCCCTGCTACGGCTCACCGGGTTCGATTTCTTCCCGGACGGCAAGCGGATGGCCGTCTGCACCTGGGACGGCGACGTGTGGGCGGTCGGCGGGCTGGAAAAACCGGAGGCCGGCTTAACCTGGCAGCGGATCGCGTCTGGCTTATTCCAACCGCTTGGACTGAAGTTCCGCGACGGGGCCATCTTCGTCTGCTGCCGCGACCAGATCGTAAAACTTCACGACCTCAACGGCGACGGTGAAACCGACTTTTACGAGTGCTTCAACAACGACCACCAGGTGACGGAGCACTTCCACGAGTTCGCGATGGGCCTTCAGACGGATGAGGCCGGCAACTTCTACTACGCCAAGAGCGGACGGCACGCCCTGCCGGCGCTGGTCCCGCACCACGGCACGCTACTGAAAGTGAGCAAGGACGGGCTGCAAACCGACATCCTCGCCACCGGCTTCCGGGCGGCCAACGGGGTCTGCCTGAACCCGGACGGCACCTTCTTCGTGACCGACCAGGAGGGCTTCTGGACGCCGAAGAATCGCATCAACAAAGTCGAGAAGGGCGGGTTCTACGGCAACCTGTTCGGGTACACCGACATCACCGACAAGTCGGATAGCGCCATGAAACAGCCGTTGTGCTGGATTACGAACGCGTTCGATCGCTCGCCGGCCGAGTTGGTCTGGGTGCCCGTCGGAACCTGGGGACCGCTCGCCGGGTCATTGCTGAACACGTCCTACGGCATGGGCAAAATCTATGTGGTCCCGCATGAGACGGTGAACGGTCAATCGCAGGGCGGCATGTGCGCCCTGCCGCTGCCCACCTTTCCCACGGGCATCATGCGGCCCCGCTTCCATCCGACCGACGGGCACCTGTACGTGTGCGGCATGTTCGCGTGGGCTGGCAACCAAACCGCACCCGGCGGGTTCTACCGCGTGCGGTACACCGGCAAGCCCGTGGATTTGCCCGTCGGCCTCCAGGCGAAAGCCGGTGCGGTGGAACTCACCTTCACCGATGCGATCGATCCGAAGGCGGCAGACGCGAAGAACCTCGACGTGAAAGTCTGGGGCCTGAAACGGACTCAGAATTACGGGTCGAAGCACATCGACGAGAAGTCGTTGACGGTGGCCAAGGTGACGGTCTCCGCCGATGGGAAAATCGTGCGGCTGGACCTTCCCGACCTCGCCTCGACGTGGGGGATGGAAATCCAGTACCGGCTGAAAGGAGCCGACGGTCGACCCGTGGTGGGTGTCATCCACAATTCGATTCACGCTTTCGGAAAGTAGGACGAATCGAAAAGAATCCGTCTAACATTCTCGCCGGGTGAGGCATTACGCCAGGAACTGTTGGACGCACTTCTCGACCGCTCGCCGATTTTCTGATGTCCGCTGGCGATCACGAGACACGCCAACTGTCGAATTTGCTCGAGGGGCGGAAGCCAGTCGCAACTACGGGGGCCATCGTCGCAATGGCTCCAGCTTCCGTTCGCTGGGGGCGGCCTGGACGTGCGCAGTTGGGCCGCACTGCTCGAGGGGTGGCGACACCGGGTCGGCGTTCGTAATCAGCAAGCCTGACGAGAGCCTGCTGAACAAGGCGGTGAAGTGGGAAGACCTGGAGATGCGACCGAAGGAGAACGACCGCCCTTTACGCGTCGCAAATCGAGTTTGTGAAAAAATGGATCGCCCCGGCGCGCCGTGGCCGGATGACGCGACCCAGAAGAAGTACCGCGACGCGGAACGCACGACCCCACTCACTGCCGACCGCAAGCTGGTCAAGGCCAGCGGCGGGTTGTCCGACGAGTGGACGTATCGGCGTTACAAGCTGGAAGACGTGTGGGCCTTCCGGTCGGTGAAGAAGCCCGACGTTTACGGGCAAGTCGTCGCGAAGATGCTCGAGTACGCGACGGCCGAGAAGGGGAAGATCATCACGAAACGCGAAGCCGCCGCGGAGCGTCGGCCTCGATCACATCGATGATAGGCGGCTCAAAGTTCGCGAACAAGATGAGTGCATCTGGCAGCGAGCACTCGAACGCTATCAATCGATGGTGAACGCGGTGTACAACTGCGCGGAGATGCCGCTCGCGTGGAACGACGCGCGGAAGCCCCGCATACCCGCGAAGGTCAACTGGAACGGCAAACTCGACACGCCTTTTCTCCTGGGTGGCGCGCTGGAAGCCCCCGGCAAGAAGGTGCAACCGGGCGTGCTCAGTGCCGTCGGTGTGCCAGTCGAACGGGCGGCCGCCGATCCGTCGGTGTTGCCGGAGGATATCACCCAGCGGCGGGTGGGACAGCCACGACTACCTCGAACGCTGGCACGCGGCTCACATCAAGAGCGTGGAGAAACCCTACGCGGCACTCACCAAGGATTTGAAACAACGGGGAATGCTCGACGACACGCTCGTCGTCTGGTGCGGCGAGTTTTGACCGCACGCCGGACAACAACGAGCGAGGCGGCGTCTACTCGCTGGGCCGCGGGCACAACGTCCAGACGATGTGCATGATGCTGGCCGGCGGCGGCGTCAAGAAGTGCACGACCGTCGGCGGGACCGACGAACTCGGCAACACCGCCGTGGAGTGTGCCCACCCGATCCGGGAATTCC
>JBBQCQ010000610.1:0-3151 GCA_038318835.1 Gemmatales bacterium
GTACCGCCTGTACGACTGGGACCGGGTCGATGCGAAGACGAAGCAACCGCGGGAACTGCACGTTGAGGACGGCCTCGCCTGCTCGAACTTCGAGTTGGGGCCGTGTGACCCGGTGACGCCGAAGCGAGCCGGCGACCGCGACGAGTTGGTGGCGTGCCGATACTTCAGCCTGCACCACCGGCAGCCGACCTGCCGCATTCGCGTGGACGAACCGGGGCAGTGCCGGTTGCTCGTGGTGCTGGAAGCCGAGGGGCCGGCGGAGATCGCGTGGGACGGCAACGCGGATAGCCTCGCCACTGGCGCCGTGGTTCTGCTGCCGGCGAATCTCGGCGAATGCACCGTGCGGCCGTCGGGCCGATTGCGGCTGCTCGAAATCGGCATCGGCGAGGCAGCTTCCGCTACGATGTCTTCATGCTCATCGACCTCAACGCGGACCTTGGTGAAGGTGCCGGCCTAGATGCCGAACTGATGCCGCTGATTACGTCGGCCAACGTCTGTTGCGGCGGGCACGCCGGCGATGCCGACACCGTGCGGGCGGCCCTGGAACTCGCGGCCGAACACGGCGTCGCCGTCGGGGCACACCCCGGCTACGCCGACCGCGAACAGTTCGGCCGGCGGGAACTCGTTCTCACCGAAAAGCAAGTCGCCACGCTCACGCTGCACCAAGTCGGCGCAATCCTCGGCCTGTCGCGCATCACCCGCTCGCGGGTGGAGTACCTGAAGCCGCACGGTGCCCTGTACAACCAGGCGTGCCGCGACCCACGATACGCGAAGCCTGTCGTCGCCATCGCGTTCCTGAACGGCCTGTCGGTCGTCGGGCTGCCGGGGTCGGAACTCGAAGTCGCGGCGAAGGCGGTGGGCCTGCCGTTCGTCGCGGAGGGCTTCGCCGACCGCCGCTACCGGCCGGACGGCTCGCTCGTGCCGCGAACCGATCCCGATGCCCTTTTGCACGATCCGATGGAAGCGGTTGAGCAGGTCGAACGGCTGATCCGCGAGCAGGGCGTGCGGACGATCTGCGTCCACGGCGATAACCCAGAAGCGGTCGCGTTCGTGCGAGCCATCCGGGGGGCGATTCTCGCTCGCGGGCACGAACTGCGAGCCTTCACGGGTTAGTCATGCGACACGTTTGCGGGGTGTCCAAGCCTAGCCCGATTTCAGGCGCGGCCGTAAGGTTTTGCCCTGATTTCCAGGCAATTATGCCGGCTTTACCCGCGCGAAAAAGTCCGCCAACTCCGGTCTAGACCGCTTATCCGGAGCAATCGCACACGAATTCGGTAAAAAATGCACTTTTGCCTCAAGTCTTGTCTAGGCTTGCGTTGACCGCGCCCTACGGTCAACGTAGACTTGCCGCGGCTCGACCCGTATCGCGTTCAGCCGGAAACCCAACACACCCAGCGACGTGAGTTCGAAAGACCCCCTCGACGAACCCACCGCTTGCCCGGGACTACCAAGGAAAACAGGTTACCCATGCCGGAAATGAATTACTGGCGAACGGATCGCCCAGATGAGGGGACGGACCTGGTCGCCGACGAGATGCTCGGCCTGCCCCTTCGCACCCACCTGCCCGAGAACTACGAGCCAGGGTACGCGTACCCGCTGCTCGTGCTGTTCCATGGCCGAGGTGGCAACGAGGACCAGGTCCTGCGGTTGGCCCCGAAGATCTCGAACCAGAACTTTATCTACCTGAGCATCCGCGGCCCGGAAGCCCTCGGCAAGCGGCCGAGCGGGCAGCAAGGGTTCGGCTGGAAGCACGAGAACGCCGACGAGATGTACGGCGAGTACGTGCGGCTGGCCGTCGAACTGACCCGTCAGGCGTACCACGTCCACTCCGAGCGGGTGTATCTGGTCGGCGTGAACGAGGGCGTCGAGGCCGCGTTCCGGGCCGGGTTCGCCCTGGCCGGCAAGATCGCCGGCGTGGTCGCGCTGAACGGCACCATGCCCCGCCCGACGGAAGGCCGCCCCATCTTCCACCCGTCCGAAGCCCGGCAACTCAAAGTCTTCCTGGGGCAAGCAACCGGCGACGAGACCGCCGACCGCACCGGCATGGCCCGCGATTACAAGTCGCTCTACGCCGTCGGGGCCGACGTGCGGTTCTTCGAGTACCCAAACACCACGAAGCTGCACGCGGCCATGTTCCGAGACATCAACCGCTGGGTGGTGTCGGCCGTGAACGCCGAGCACGACCTGTACGCCGTGCGGGACTAATCGGGGTCGAGGGGTCGAGGGGTCGAGGGGTCTGGGGCGAGAACCCCGGACCCTCTATAGTTTAACCCCAGACCCGAAACCCCAGATCCCAGACCCCTCGACATGAACAAGACCATCCTGGCCGTTCTCGCCCACCCCGACGATGCCGAGTTCCTGTGTGCCGGCGTGATGGTCCGGTTGCAGCACGAACACGGCTGGACCCTCCACATCGCGACGATGACGCCCGGCGACTGCGGCTCGACCGAATACCCGCCCGACGAGATCGCTCGCATCCGTCGAAGCGAAGGCGATGCCGCCGCGAAGGCCATCGGGGCGACGTACCACTGCCTGGAAGAGCGCGACCTGCGGGTGGTGTACGGCGAGGCGGTGCTGGAGAAGGTCGTGCGGCTCATCAACAAGGTGAAGGCCGACGTGGTGCTGACGCACAGCCCGGACGATTACCACCTCGACCACGAGCAAACGAGCAAAATCGTGCGAGCCGCGACGTTCGCTGCACCGATCCCGAACTTCCTGCACGGCCGCCACGACCATCCGCCGATCGCGCACATCCCGCACCTGTACTACTGCGACCCGCTGGAAGGCAAAGACGCCTTCGGCCGCCCGATCCCGCCGTCGTTCCGCGTGGACATTTCGAGTGCGATCGAGGCGAAGTCGAAGATGCTGGAGTGCCACGAGAGCCAGCGGGCGTGGCTGCGAAGTCATCACGGGGTGGACAACCTCGTGCAGTCGATGCGCGACTGGTCGGCGGCGCAGGCCGAAGGCCGCGGCGTCGCGTTCGCGGAAGGCTACCGCCAGCACCTGGGGCACAGCTACCCGCAGGGAAACTTGCTGGGCGAGTTGCTGGGCACGGTGTGAGATGCAACTGCCCGGCCAAACCTGTTGGCGCTGCGAGCAGGCCATTTCCGGTCGATCCGAGGGGCATTTCTGCGACAGTTGCGGCGTGCCC
>JBBQCQ010000611.1:0-3137 GCA_038318835.1 Gemmatales bacterium
GATTATTGGGTCGAAGCCGCGCTCGCGACGTTTGGGCAACTTTTCGGCGGGGCCACGGCTTACCCGCGAGCCAAAGGAGTGTGGCGGGACGATGAGCGGGGCGGCGTGCTGGTCAAAGATGAACCCGTCGTCATTCACTGCTACATGACGCCCGCGGATGTGGCCGATCCGGCTCGCCTCGCGCAACTCGGGAGCTTCTGTCGAAGAATGGGTCGCGAGGCCCATCAAGGCGAAATCGGGCTGGTAATCGGCGACGAATACCTGGCGTTCCGAGACTATTCGGAGGAGTAGGACATGAACCCGTCACTCGACATGGACCGAATCGCGAAGACTCTGGGAGCGGAGCGGCGGGGCAAGGTCACGTCTCGCGGCGGATACTTCGGGGCCGTCCAACTCGCTGCCGAAGTCGCAACCCGCTTCCGCTCGCCGGAAGGCGGGGGGCAGCCGACCGACCCCTCCTGGAATGAACAGCGATTAGTCCGCCTCTCCACGACGACGCTCGAACAACTCGAACGCCTCGCCGAAAAGACGCACGCCAGTCCCATGCAGGTCGCTGCGCTGCTGCTGGAGCAAGCCGTACAGACGGCCGTCGGTCAAGAGTAGCTACTACCCCGGCTTCTTCAGTACCACCTGCCGCACGTCCATGACGGCGGCTTTTGCCTTCTTCGTCGGGCGAATCTCCAGCGTGTACCGGCCGGCCTTCTCCAGCGTCACATTGCCGATCACCCGCGGCTTGAAGGCCTGGAAGCCGCCGGTGTCTTCCACCGTGAACGCGAGCTTCTGCTCGCCGACAGTCACGGCCACCTCGCTGCCGCCCTGCCCGGTGCCGCAGCCTTGCAGCACCTCCACCGCGAACGTGCCGGGCTTCGTCACGGTGAAGTCCCACGAGGCCCAGTCCTTCTCGTTCGTCCAGTAGCCGAGCGTGTTCTTGTGCGGCAGCGGCTCGAAGCGGAGCATCACGCCGTGAACCTCGGCCGTGCGGCCGGGCAGCGTGATCGTGCCATCGGCGGCCTGCGGGTTCGGCACGTAGGCCGGGTTCGGTGTCGGCATCTTCGCGCCGACTTCCGTTCGCCACGCGGCCAGTTTCGCGGCCAGCCGCTTCGTCACGTCCGGCTTCGCCTCCGACAGGTTCTGCCCCTCGCCGTTCCTCAAGTCGTACAGTTCGAGGCGGCCGTTTTCGTAGAACTCGATCAGCTTGAAGTTCCCCTCGCGGATCGCGCCGCCCGGCTTGCTGCCCTGGTTGGCGTAGTGCGGGTAGTGCCAGTAGAGGGCGTCCCGTTGCGGCGGCCCTTCCCCGGCCAGTGTCTTCGCGAGGCTGACACCGTCGAGTTTGTCCGTCACTGGCACGCCGCACCATTCGCAGATCGTCGGCAAGAAGTCCTGGGTGCTCGTCGGCGCGTTTTCGAGGCGGCCGCCCTTCACGCCGGGGCCGCGAACGATCAGCGGCACGCGGATGCCGCCTTCGTACAGGTAGCCCTTCCCTTCGCGGTACGGGCCGTTGTAGGTCGGCGCGTAGGCCGCCCCTTCGAGGGTGGCCAGCCCGCCGTTATCGCTGGTGAAGATCACGAGCGTGTTGTCGGCGAGCTTCAAATCGTCGAGCGTCTTCAAAATGCGGCCGACGCCGTCGTCCACGCTCTCCAGCATGGCCGCGTAGGTGGCGTTCGACTGCTTGCCGTGCGTCGGCTTGTTCATGTACTTCGCGATCGTGTCGGCCTTCGCCTTCATCGGGTTGTGGACGGCATAGTGCGGCAGGTACAGAAAGAACGGCCGATCCTTGTTCGCAACGATGAACTTCTCGGCCTCGGCGGCAAGGCGGTCGGTCAGGTACTCGCCGGCCGGAGCCTCTTCCAGACCGACCATGAACCGGTCGGTGCCCTTGGCCGTGCGCTTGTACGGCGCGAAGTAGCTCAGCGGCGTGCCGATGTCGTCGCCGCCGACGTTCACGTCGAAGCCCTGTTCGTTCGGGCCGAACCCCTTGCCGCCGAGGTGCCACTTGCCGATGCTGGCGGTGGCGTACCCGGCTGCCTTCAGGCGTTCCGCCAGGGTGACTTCCTCCAGCGGCAGTTGCAGCGGCAGCGACGGGCGGCTCAGCTTGTGGCCGGGCCGATCGGGTTGGCCGGGCAGCCAATCGGTGATGCCGAGGCGGGCCGGATATTTGCCGGTCATCAGGGCCGCCCGCGTCGGCGAGCAGACCGGGCACGCGGCGTAGGCATCCGTGAATCGCACCCCCTGCTTCGCGAGGGCGTCCAGGTGCGGCGTCTTGTGGAAGGTGCTGCCGTAGCAGCCCAGGTCGGCCCCGCCGAGGTCGTCGGCGAGAATCAGCACAACGTTCGGCTTCGCGGCGGCGGGCACGGTCAGCGCGAGAATCGCGACTACGGCGAGGAGGCGCATGGGAAGACTCCGGGAGAATTGAGGAGTGTTATACGCCCGCCGGCTAAAATGCCCGGCAGCGGCCGGCGAATCCCCGGCGGCGGTCCTCTCGGTCATTTCCTTCCGGAGATACAGCAATGCGACAGTGGTTCCTCGGGCTTGCGGTCACGGTCGTGGCGGCGAACGCCGCATTCCCGGCAGACGACGCCAAGGCGATCCTCAACAAGGCGGCCGCGGCCTACGGCAGCAAGGAGGATCGGGCGAAGTACAAGGGGGACAAAACAAGCTACACCGGCGACATGGTCATGATGGGCAACACCATCTCCATCGAAGGGACGAATCAGACGACGGCCGGGAAGACGCGGTCGGACCTGGAGATGTCGGTCGGCGGTCAAAAGGTGAAGATCAAGCAAGTCTGCAACGGCGACAAGGCGAGCGTCGTTCTCACCCTCAACGGCATGGAGATGAAGCCGCCGGTTGGCGACGCCGAACTGAGCGAGCTGAAGCTGACTGGGTACATGGCGGAAATCATGACCCTCGACCCGCTCAAGAATGAGAAGCGATTCACGGTGAAGGCCCTGCCCGACGAGGAGGTGGAGAAGAAGAAGGTCGCCGTCGTCGAGGTAACGGTCGTTCCGCTGAACCGGACGCTGAAGCTCTACTTTGACAAGGAGACGCACCTGATCAGCATGATTAGCCGGCAAGGGCTAATCCCCGGCAATCAGGAGGGCAAGCAGGGCCGCCTGGATACGATGCTGAGCGAGTAC
>JBBQCQ010000612.1:0-3128 GCA_038318835.1 Gemmatales bacterium
AATCCCCGCAGGGTCACTTTAGAACATCCCGACTGTGTCCGTTGGGATGAGGCAACCAATGTCGGGCGACTTCACTTGTGAAGTCGCCCGACATTTTTTTATGCCCCTTCCTCTCCACTCCTCGATTCGATTCGCGGCTGAATCCGGCGGACGACTCGCTATCCTCTTAGGCATCCCACCGGCCGACCGGCCGGCCCCACCCGGAGGGTGAGATGCTGTCGATACTCCGCCGCCTGTCGCTGACGCACTGGATTCTCATCGCGATGGTCCTCGGCACGCTCATCGGGTGGGCCTTCCCGGAAGCGGCCCAATACTTGAAGCCGCTGTCCACGATCTTCCTGCGGATGATTAAATCGCTGATCGCGCCGCTGATCTTCGCCACGCTGGTCGTCGGCATCGCCGGCCACGGCGACGACATGAAGCGGGTCGGCCGGCTCGCGCTGAAGTCGTTGATCTACTTCGAGATCGTCACCACGCTCGCTCTGTTCATCGGGTTGGGGGCCGTCAATCTGGCGAAGCCGGGCGTTGGCGTGCCGCGAAAGGTGCCAACGGAGAAGCACGCCGACGCCCCGCCGAAGCAGACCGAGGTGACGTTCTCCGAAGTGCTCGAACACATGGTGCCGACGAGCGTGTTCGAGGCGGCGGCGAAGAACGAGGTGCTGCAAATCGTCTTCTGGTCGGTGCTGTTCGGGGCGGCTCTCACGCAGGTGCCCCGCGGGCCGCAGATGGTGATGCTGCACGGTCTGGAAGCCCTCGCCGAGACGATGTTCAAGCTCACCGGCATCGTGATGAAGTACGCCCCCATCGGCATCGGGGCGGCCATCGCCGTCACGGTGGGCAGCAGTGGCATCGAGATTCTCAAAAACCTGCTTTACCTCATCCTCACCCTGTACGCGGCCCTGTTCGCCTTCCTGGTGCTGGTGCTGCTGCCGGCCGCGTTGTGGGCACGCATCCCCCTGCGCAAGTTCGGGCGTGCGGTGAAAGAACCGGCCCTCATCGCGTTCTCGACGACTTCTTCCGAAGCGGCATTGCCGAAGGCGATGCTGGCGATGCAGGGCATCGGTGTGCCGAAGCGGATCGTCGCGTTCGTGATGCCGACCGGGTACTCGTTCAACCTCGACGGCACGACGCTATATCTGGCCGTCGCGTCGATCTTCGCCTGTCAGGTGATCGGCAAGGAGATGTCGTTCGGCGAGCAGTTGGTGATGATGCTGACGCTGATGTTGACCTCGAAGGGGGTGGCCGGCGTGCCGCGGGCGTCGTTGGTGATTCTGTCCGGCACGCTGGCCTCATCGGCAAAGCTGCCACCGGAGGACGTGGCCCTGGTGCTCGGCCTCATCATGGGCGTGGACGAACTGATGGACATGGCCCGGACGACGGTGAACCTGGTTGGCAACTGCCTGGCGACGTGCATCATGGCCCGGTGGGAAGGCGAGTTCGACGACCACGCAACGGGCATCCTCACGGGCGAACCCGAACCGCCGCTTCCAGGGGAAGCGATGGTGCCGACCGAAGGCGTGGCGACCGCACCAGGGCCGGCGACTTGACCCCGATCCCGAATCGCCGAGAGAAGCCCAAAGCCCTTCGTCCCGAAAACCCGCACAGTTTCACGCAAATTCGCCCGCTCACGACCAGATGGCAAGATGTACTGTTGAGGTCTTCGCCGACGCCGGGAATGCTGAGGGCGGTGCGGTTCGTGGTGGGCCGCCCACATCCTGCGACTCGGAGTTTGGACGATGGCTCACGACCCCGTTGACCGAACGTGCGCGACCCTGCCCCGCGGCGAGACGGTCTTGCTGTACCGCCGGCCCGGTCAGAACTGGCAAATCGACCTGTGCCAGTGGCCGCCCCGCCAGTTTGCTGGCGATGCCTCCGGGCTGCCGCCGACGCTGGCCCGCCCGCAGTTCGTCCTCGCCCGCCAGCGGGGCTGGCACCAGCTCGAATTCCCGACCGAGTACGAGGCGCTCGCCTTCGTCGCCACACAACTCGCGACCGACGCCCCGGTGCGATGACTGACGTCTCGCCGTTCACCCGACGAACAACTCGATCGGGTGGACGGCGTGCCGGCCGGTCAGGTCGCGAATCTGATGGCGGCACGACGTGCCGGTGGCGATCACCGTCGCGGCCGGGTCGGTCGCGAGGGCCGGCAGCAGTTGCAGGCCGGCGATCTTCACGCTCAGGTCGTAGTGTTCCTGTTCGTAGCCGAACGCCCCGGCCATGCCGCAACAGCCGGCGTCGAGTGTTGTGACGGCCAGATCGGGGATGAGCTTCAACGCCGCCTGCGTGCCGCCGACGCCGATGAGCGCCTTTTGATGGCAGTGCCCGTGGAAGAACGCCTTCGCGGCCCGCGGCGACACCGGCAGTTCGCACTTCTTCGCGGCAATCTGATCCGCCAGCCACGACTCGATGGGGAACGCCGCCGCCGCGACGCGATTCGCCGCGTCACCGGCCACGAGTTCCGGCCACTCGTCGGCGAGCGTGAGAATGCAACTCGGTTCCAGCCCCAGGATCGGCACGCCAGCATCGACGGCCGCGATCAGCTTCGCGATGCCGTTCTGCGCCAGCCCCTGTGCGGCCGTGAGGAAGCCCTTCGAGATCATTGCCCGCCCGCAGCAGATGTTCGCCAACTCGACCGCATACCCAGCCTTTTCCAGCACCTGCACCGCGGCCCGCCCGATCTGCGGTTCCTGATACGTCGTGAAACAGTCGTCGAGCAGGATCACCCGCCGTTCGTTTTTCCCTTTTCCTTTTTCCTTTTGACTTTCCCCCGAGAACCAGCGGCGGAGGTTCTGGCGGTGGAACTCCGGCAGGCTGCGGCGGCGGTCGAAGCCGGTGGCCCACTGCATCCCGCGGCGGACCAGCCCCCGACGGCCGAGCCAGTTCAGCGGCCCCGCCACGCTCGACGCGAGCGGCGACAACCAGTCGATGTTCTTGAGCATCAGGTGCCCGACCGGCCGCGGCCGCCGGCGGTAGTACGCCTGTTGCCACTCGGCCTTCAGCTTCGCCAAATCGACATTGCTCGGGCACTCGGACTTGCACGCCTTGCAAGAGAGGCAGAGGTCCATCACATCGGCGATCCAGCGGGACGCCAGGGCGTCGGGTCTGGGGTCGGGGGTCGGGGGTCGGGC
>JBBQCQ010000613.1:0-3127 GCA_038318835.1 Gemmatales bacterium
TGTGGGTGACGTTTACGCGGTCGAACCCGGCGGCCGACGTGCTCGGCGTGAACGCGGGGACGCATCAGAAACACTTCGGCTGTCGCGGCCCGCTGGTGATCGACGCCCGGCTAAAACCGCACATGGCCCCGCCGCTGGAGGAAGACCCCGCCGTGACGAAGCGAGTGGATGAACTCGCGGCACGGGGCGGGCCACTGCACGGCCTGATTGAGTAAAGGGCGAGCCGAGCACCGGGCGGTGCCGGGTGAATGGCAACGCGATTCACCCGGCACCTCCCGGTGCTCGGCTCGCCCGGCTCAATCGTCGTCATCGTCGCGGGGGCGGCGCACCTTCTTCTTTTTCTTCTTCGGCGGCGGGCTGCCCGACATCGACATGACGCCCTTGATGATCGCCGCGATGATCGCGATGACGACCACGCCGATGCCGAGGTACATGTTGCGACGGCCGGCGGCCGTCTTCGTGGTCGTGCCGTCGGCGTTCTTCACCTCGTTGAACACCGTGCCGCACTTCGGGCACTTGTCCGGCGTCGTGTTCCCGACGGCCGGCCACGAGTGCTTGCACTTCTCGCACTCCCACATCTTCTGTTCGACTTCGTTCATCCCGGCATTCGGTACGCTCCATGGCTTCGGGATGGTGGCGTTGCCCCGCGGAGGCGTGCCGGCGTTCGGAACCCCGTCATCGGCCATTCCCGGATTCTCGGGAAACGTCGGCGCGGGTGGGAAGGTCGGCGGGGTGGGAAACGTCGGCGCAGGTGGAATGGTCGGCGGGGTGGGAAACGTCGGGCTGCGGGGGAAGCCGGGGGGCTGAGCCAGGGCCAGCGTGCCGCCGACGCACACGACGAAGACGACGAGCGGGAGCCAGGCCCGCGGGCGGTGGGAGGCGTTCATGCCGGGAGTCTCGCGAGAGGAATTCAGACAACGGCCCCGATTATCCCGAGGAGCGGCCGCGAATTCAAGCGCAATGATGAGAAACGGTCGGTCAGCCGGGGCGGGCGATGGGGACCATGCGCACAGACGTTTCGCCGCACTCGGGGCAGGGGAAGGGGCCGCCACCGCGAGAGCCGACGGGGACGCAGTTCCAGCCGCCACAGTGGTGGCACATGCGGGTCGTGTCGATGGCCTCGGCTCGTTCGCGGAAGCGCCATCGGACGAGGCGGCTGGCCCCGAACTCGATGCTGGTCGCCAAGAGTACGCAGAGGGTAATGCCGATGCCGACCCCGATGAAGGGGTTGGCCACGAAGAAGCCGACGGCGATGCCGAGGACGAGACCCATGCCGCCGATGCCGGCACAGCCGCCACACCCGATGGCCACGCCGCCGGCCGTCAGCCGGCGGTGCTGCGTCACCCGGCCGCAGTCGCGGCAGACGAGGTTCTGGACTTCCACGAGTTGCCCGCCCCACGCGGTCGAGTGGAACGACAGGCCGAACTCTTCGAGCACGTAATTGGCGAACGGGTGGGTGACAACGGGCACCGGTTCGCCCCGGCGGCGGCGGGCATCTTCCTCGCGGTCGGTGACGAACACGACGAACCCGCCCGCCGAAACTTCCGGCGATTCATACCCACAGTGCGAACAGTCGCCGCGAAACACGAGGGGCATGGGGAGTCCGTCGAGGCGTCCGTGGGGCGGATGAAGGGATTTTAGCGGAACCGGGGGCAGATAGCGACAGGGGATTTGCAAGCGTCGGGCACTCGCTCCGCGAGTGCCCCGTGCTCTGATGGGAGGGCGAGCGACCGCCCACGGAGCACGTGAGGACTCTGGGGGCACTCGCGGAGCGAGTGCCCGACACTTATTTGTCCATCGCCTGCCCCGGTGGCTATCATTTCGGCATGTCGTCTTCTCGCGTGCCGCCGCACTCCGAGTGGTGGTTTAACTTCATCCGCGACCGCGTGGCCGGCGGGTACCTTCGTAAACACTGCCACGCCCTGCGCCTTGCGAGCAGTTCGGCCGCCCTGCCGACCGACGGTGCTCCGGTGCTGGTGGCCATGAACCACCCGTCGTGGTGGGATCCGCTCATCGCCTTCGTGCTGAGTCGGCAACTGGTCGGGTACAAGCACTTCGGAGTGATCGACGCGGCCATGCTGAAGAAGTACGCCATGCTGAAGCGGGCCGGCATCTTCGGTATCGACACCCAGTCGATCCGTGGCGCGACCGAGTTCCTGGAGAAGGGGCAGGCCATCCTCGAACAACCCCGGCACGCCTTCTGGGTGACGGCTCAGGGGGAGTTCGTCGATGTGCGACGGCGGCCGCTCGCGTTGCGGTCCGGCGTTGGCCATCTCGCGGCGAGATTGTCGCACGGCTGGGTGGTGCCGTTGGCGATGGAGATCGGCTTCTGGAATGAACGCACCCCGGAGGCGCTGGCGAAGTTTGGGGAACCGATCGCCCTCGTTCGCCGCGAGAACGGCAAGGCCATGACCGCGAAGATCGAAGCGGCCCTGACGGCCACCCTCGACGACCTGAGCCGCGACGCCATCAGCCGCGACGCGGAGCGGTTCGTGCCGGTGCTGAGCGGCCGCGTCGGCGTCGGTGGTGTGTACGACTGGTGGCGGCGGTTCCGAGCGACCGTGACCGGCCGGCCGTTCGACGCCTCGCACGGGGGGCCGTCGTCGTGATGGCACTGGCGATCGTGGCGTTCGTCTTCGCAGTGGGGCCGGCGACGCTGTACTTCCGCAACGCCCGGCTATTCCGCGAACCTTTCCCGTGCGGAACGCGGAGTGCGGAGTGCGGAGTGAAAACCGCATCGCCCCTGAGCGGAGTTTCGTTTTCCACTCCGCACTCCGCACTCCGCACTCCGCACTTGTCTGTGCTGATCCCCGCCCGCAACGAGGAAGGCGGCATCGCCGATTGCGTCGAGGCGGTGCTCGCCAGCCGCGGCGTCGAGTTCGAGTGCGTCGTTCTCGATGACCACTCGGAGGACCGCACGGCCGCCATCGTGCAAGAAATGGCCCGCAAAGATTCCCGCCTGCGGCTCGAATCGGCCCCGCCGCTGCCCGCGGGGTGGAGCGGCAAGCAACACGCCTGCTACTGCCTCGCGGGGCTGGCGAAGTATCCGCTGTTGAACTTCCTCGACGCGGACGTGCGGCTCGCCCCGGACGCCCTCGCCCGGATGGCCGCGTTCCAGCAAGCGTCG
>JBBQCQ010000614.1:0-3124 GCA_038318835.1 Gemmatales bacterium
CCATTGGGGCCGACGCCGGCGGTGGGCCGCAGGTCAATGTGTACGATCAGGTCGGCACGTTCCTGTATCAGTTCAACGCCTACGATCCGCGCTTCACGGGCGGCGTTCGTGTGGCGACCGGCGACGTGACCGGCGACGGCAAGGCCGACATCGTGACAGCCCCTGGGGCCGGCATCCCCGGACTCATCAAGGTGTTCGACGGCACGACCGGCAACCTGGTCGGGCAGTTCCAGCCTTATGAAGACGCCTTCACCGGCGGGGTGTATGTCGCAACCGGCGACCAGGACGGCGACGGCACCCAGGACATCATTACCGGCACGGGCTTCGGTGGAGGCCCACGGGTGCAGGTATTCCGCGGCGGGTCGTTCGACGCCATCGCGAACTTCTTCCCCTACGAAGACACCTTCCGCGGCGGTGTGCTCGTGGCAGCCGGCGACGTGAACGGCGATCGCCGTAGCGACATCGTCACCGGGACGGGCGTCGGTGGTGGCCCGCGGGTTCAGGTCTTCTCCGGCATCGGCCTGGCTCCGTTGGCGAACTTCTTCGCCTATGAGAGCACCTTCCGCGGCGGGGTCTTCGCGTCGGTCGGCGACACGAACGGCAACGGCCGCGCCGAGGTCATCACCGGCACCGGTGTCGGCGGCGGCCCGGTGGTGAAGGTGTTCGACAGTACCGTCCTGACGGCCTTCGCGGTAAACCCGTCGGCCCTGACCTCGTTCTTCGCGTTCGACCCGGCGTTCCGGGGCGGCGTGCGGGTCGATTCCCTCGACATCAACAACGACGGCAAGCAAGACATCGTGCTCGGCGGCGGGCCAGGTCTATCGTCGCTGGTCCGTGTGGTGGATGCCGCTTCGCTCCAGGACATCTACCGCGTGCAGGCGTTCGACCCGGCCTTCCTCGGCGGCGTCTTCGTCGGTGGCACGCACTGAGTTTAGACTGTCACAAGAAAGGCCCGCGGATGTTATCCGCGGGCTTTTTCGTTTCTGGCATTGCCGATCCGCAGGAACGCAAAGCGATCGAACTTGGCTGAACTGCGGAACGCCTTCGCCATCTCAACCGACTCGCGGTGCGGACGTTCCACGTCAACCACTACACGACGCGGGCAAAATTCGTTCTCGGCATTGTCGTGCTCGATCCGCGGACAGTGTGACGGCGGGTGGCCGTTGAAAGACATGAAGTTGCGGGGGATCCACTGCCATTTTAGGGACAACAGACGCTCATCGAACGTTGCGTGTGAATCGACTCGATGGTAAACGTCCGGTGAGTCTTACAATTACCCACAAGTTCGCCTCGCCCTTGAAGGTCGTTGGGGTTACCGTCGTCATCCGGATGACTTTCCGCAACTGGTATATCGGTCGGGGGAACGGGCATGGACGCCTGGGTCGAACAAGAGTTGGCGGGCGGCACCTTCCCAGACCAGCGGTTGAAGACGCGACTCGGGCGGTTGCTTGGCGACTTGGGGGAGCGGATCGGCGGGACGCTGCCGATGGCGTGTCCGGATTGGGCGGCGACGAAGGCCGCCTACCGGTTCTTTGACAACCCCCGCGTCGACGACGGCGTCATCCTGGCCGGGCACGTCGCGGCCACGGCCGCTCGCTTCGCCGCCGTTTCAGGCACCGTCCTGGTGCTGCACGACACGACCGAGTTCAGTTTCACCCGCAATACCCCCGACGGCGTCGGCTACCTGTCCTACGTCAAGGGACGGCACGGCACCCACACCGCCTGCGGGGTGCTCCTGCACTCCAGCCTGGTGGTGACGGCCGACGGCTGTCCGCTCGGCCTGGCGGCCGTCAAGTTCTGGTCCCGCAAGGGGTTCAAGGGGACGAACGCCGCCAAGCGGACGATCAACCCCACGACCGTCCCGATCGAGCAGAAGGAGAGCGTCCGCTGGCTGGAGAACGTGACGCGGTCCACGCACGAACTCGGCGACCCCGGCCGGTGCGTCCACGTCGGGGACCGGGAGGCCGACATCTTCGAGCTGTTCCACGCCGCCCACGATGCCCGAACGCACTTCCTGGTCCGGACGGCCGTGGACCGGCTGGCCGGTCGGGGGGCAACGACGGTCGCCAAGTTGATGAGGCGGCAGCCCATTCGGGGCACCCACGAGGTCGAGGTTCGAGACGACCACGGGCGGGTCTCAACGGCCACCGTCCAGGTCCGGTTCTGCCGGCTTGTGATCCACCCGTCACCGGCCAAGCGGAAGCGGTACGGCCCGTTGTCCCTGAGCGTCATCCACGCCGTCGAGCGGGGCCAGCCGAGGGGCCGGGAGCCGATCCGGTGGAAGTTACTCACCGACTTGCCGGTAGACGACCTGGCCGCGGCCGTCGAGAAGCGGGACTGGTACGCGATGCGGTGGAGGATCGAAACGTTTCACAAGGTACTGAAATCGGGCTGGGGGGCCGAGCAGTCGAAGCTCCGCACGGCCGCACGGTTGACCAACATGCTGGCGGTGTTGTGCGTCGTCGGGTGGCGGGTGTTCTGGCTGACGATGGTAAGCCGGGCCACCCCGGACGCGGCTCCGGAAGTGGCGTTCACGCCGACCGAAGTCGTGGTCCTGGATCGGATCGCGGGCGGGCCACCGGAAGCGGCAGACCGAACGGTCTCCCACTACCTCGTGGCAGTCGCCAAGTTGGGTGGCTACCTCTCCCGCACGAACGACCCACCGCCCGGAAACATGGTCGTCTGGCGAGGGCTCACCCGCCTCGCCGACATCCTTCTCGGGTTCGAGTTGGACAGCCAAGTTGTGGGTAATTGAAAGCCGGTGAGAGGTCAGATCGCGGTTCGGCTGAAGGATTCCCCGCGCTCACGCCGCCCGCATCCAGTACACTCGGGCGAATGTCCGAGGTGACCCGTCTACTCGATGCCGCCGCGGCTGGCGACCGCCGCGCCGCGGGCGACTTGCTCCCGCTCGTCTACGACGAGCTCCGGAAGCTCGCCGGCGTGCGCATGACCGCCGAGTCGCCGGGCCACACCCTCCAGCCCTCCGCCCTGGTCCACGAGGCGTACCTCCGGCTGGTCGGCCCGACGGGCGGGAACCACTGGGACAGCCGCGGGCACTTCTTCGCCGCCGCCGCGGAAGCGATGCGCCGCATTCTGGTGGACGCCGCCCGCCGCAAGCGGGCCG
>JBBQCQ010000615.1:0-3121 GCA_038318835.1 Gemmatales bacterium
CGCGGAGCGGGTCGTCGGCCAGGACCACGCGTTGGAGGCCATCGCCCAACGCATCCGCACCGCACGGGCGGACCTCGGCGACCCACGGCGGCCGCTCGGCGTCTTCCTGCTCGTCGGCCCCTCGGGCGTCGGCAAGACCGAGACGGCGCTCGCCCTCGCCGACCTGCTCTACGGCGGCGACCGCAACATGGTCATCGTGAACATGTCCGAGTACAAGGAGGCGCACAAGGTCTCCCGCCTCGTCGGCACGTCGAAGGGCTACGTCGGCTACGGCGAAGGCGGCGTGCTGACGAACGCCGTCAAGAACCGCCCGTATAGCGTGGTGCTGCTCGACGAAGTCGAGAAGGCCCACGAGAGCGTGCAGGAAATCTTCTATCAGGTCTTCGACAAGGGCGTGCTGCAGAACGACGACGGCGACGATGTGAACTTCAAGAACACGATCATCCTGCTGACGGCCAACGTCGGCACGAGCACCATCATGAAGGTGTGCGGCGACCCGAAGAAGGTGCCGCCGCCGGAAGAGTTGGAAGAGATTTTGCGACCGGACCTGCTGAAGGCGTTCAAGCCCGCCCTGCTCGGTCGGATGAAGGTGGTGCCGTACTTCCCGCTGAAGGAAGAGGTGCTGAAGCAGATCATCCACCTGAAGCTGAAAGACATCGGCAACCGTCTCAAGGAAAACCACAAGGCGACGTTCACCTACACGCCGGCGGTGGTGGAGACGGTGTCGGCCCGCTGTACGGAAGTCGAGAGCGGTGCCCGCAACGTGGACCACATCCTGACGGGCACACTGTTGCCGAAGATGTCGCAGGAAGTGCTCGTCCGCATGGCCGACGGCAAGCCGATCCGCGGCGTGACCATCGACGTGGATGGAGATTCGCAGTTCACGTACACGGTGGAGTAATCACGCGTTCGCGGCGTGACCCAAGAGAGGGAACTCCCTGCCCTTGCTCACGCCGCGGGCGTTTCCAGAGACTCTGATCGGGGCATTTCATGGGCCGCGGGGCGTGGTACCGGAAGCCGGGCTTCGTCTGCGTTTGGGTCGGTGTCGAGAAGCCCGATTTGAAAGCCACGGGCGCACTGGACATCCTCAAAGTGATGTGCGGGGTGTCATCCTATGACCCGGACGACCAAGAAGTCGTCATGGCCCGCGGTCGGGTGGGCCGGCCGGTCGCGGAGGTCGTCAGTCAATTCTCGTATTCGGAATCGTTCCGGATCGCGGCAAACGCGGCGGCCGCCGCCCGAGGCATCGACAGGGTGTATTGGGCCGTCGCTCAGTTCGACTTCGCTTACCATCCGGATCGTGTGCGAGGTGAAGTGTGGGCCGATCCGGTCTTCCTCGGCACGTTCGCCTGGGCCGATGACGATCCGTGACCCGTTCGCGTCACTTCGCGATCCGCCCCCACACCTTCCACATTTTCTCACCCATGCGGTCGAGCGTGAACAGACTCACGCGCTGTTCGCCCTTGCGGATCAACTCCTCGCGGCGGTCGGGCTGCGTCAGCATCGCGTGCATCGCGGCGGCGAACTCGTCGGGGCTGTCCGGGTTCACCAGGTAGCCCGCATCGCCGGCCACTTCGGGGATGCTCGTCGCGCGGCTCGCGATGATCGGCACGCCGAGGGCCATCGCCTCGATCGTCGGCAGGCCGAAGCCCTCGTACCGCGACGGGTAGACGACCGCCCGCGAGTGGGCCATCGCTCGCAGGAACGGGCCGCGGTCCAGGTTCGGCAGAATACGAATGCGGTCGTCGGCACTCCGCCAGGCGTCGTTCACAAGCTGCCCGCCGGCCAGTTCCGCGGCCGGCAGCAGTTCGTTCAGCATCTTCTCGTGCAGCATGCCGGTACTCGCGATCACCAGTCGCACCGGCGTGGCGTCGGTCGCCAGCAGTTGCCGGAAGGCGGCCACGGCCGTCGGCAGGTTTTTCCGCACGCGGTTGAAGCCGGTCGCCGCCCCGACCGGCGAGAAGATGTACGGCCCCCAGTCGGTGAGCTTGTCCCCGTTCGGCCACAGCGCGTCCGGCAGGTGGTCGTGTCCGCGGGCAGCGGTGAGTTCCTCCGGCGAGTCGGCGAGGCCGTGCCAGACCACGTCGGTGCGTGCTTCGTCGAACGGCAACAGCCGACAGATGCGATGCCGGGCGTCGTCAGAGATGCACATCAGCGAATCGATCTTCGGTCCGACGATTGCGAGCGTGTCGCGGCGTTGCTTCGCGGTGGGGCCAAACACATCGGGGAAGTCGAGGAAGCCGGCATCGTGGAACGTGACCGCCTGCGGACACGGCGGGTTGGCCAGGCCGGTATAGTACGAGGCGTACACCACGTCCGGCGTCGCCGCCGTAACGGGGCCGAGCAATACGCGGTCGAGCGGGTCGGCCAGCGAGGCATCGGCCGGCCAGTCGAGGGCGACCAGCTTCACCCGCGGATCTCCGCACAGCGGGTACCAGGTGTCGTCGAGGCCGGAGAACGGGAAGAGTTTCTTGGGGTGCTCAGGCGTGAAGACGATGAGCCGGTCGTCGGGCGTGGCTGTTCGCAAGACGGCGGCGAGCAGACTGCGACAATGAACGCCGAGACCGCCAGTGACGGCGAGGTGAGGCAAGAACAACGCGACCCGCACGAGGAATGTCTCCGGTCTGGGCAAAGGTCAGAGTACGCCGTGGGGTGCGGCCGACGATCATTTTCGCGCGGCACTTCTGCCCGCGAGATGGTACCGTAGATGTTTACAGCCCTTTCACCCTATCGAGTACCCCGGATGCGACTCGCTTCCTCACTGTTCACCCTTACGCTGTTCGCACAGGTCGGCATGGCGCAGCCGAAGTTCCCCGAAGGCACCACGGTCGAAAAAGACGTGGCCTACGGCCCACACGAGCGGAACAAGCTCGACGTGGCCGTGCCGAAAGGAGATGGCCCGTTCCCGCTGCTCATCTGGATTCACGGCGGCGGGTGGGAGGCCGGCGACAAGTCGCTGCCAAGCCCATTCACCAGTCAGGTTGCCCGCGGCTACGCCATCGCGTCGATCAACTACCGCTTCGCCAAGCAGGCCGTCTTCCCGGCGCAGATTTACGACGCGAAGGCGGCCGTGCGGTTCCTGCGCACGAACGCGAAGAAGTACAAGCTCGACGCCGAGCAC
>JBBQCQ010000616.1:0-3108 GCA_038318835.1 Gemmatales bacterium
CAACGAGGGCCGCTTCTTCCGCTCTTTGGAGCAATCGCGCGAAGTCGCGAACCCGCTCTGGTCTGGTGTCCTGGACAACCTCAGCCGCCGCGACCGCGCGAGCCTGACGACGGCACAGTTCTGTTTCAACTTCAACAACCCGCTCGTGCAGAAACTGGCCACCGTGACCGACGCGAAGAAGCTGACGCGGGCCGTGCAGATGCTCTACGTTCAGGCGCTGCTGTTGGGCCACCACCCGCTGTCCGCGAAGGAGTTGGGCATCTTGAATGATGGCCTGCTGGGAATGGTGGACGACAGCCTCTAATATAGCCGCCGGGATTTCGGCAGCCCCGCCGGTAAACCGGCGGCTATATAAGTACGGCAAACAGAATCCTTCATGCAACCGGGGTAATCTGCACGATAGACAGGGGAGACGGAAGGAGTCCCCCCATGCTGCCGTGCCGCCTCGGGTTCGCAGTGCTGCTCATCTTCGCGAGCCAATCGGCCTTCGCGCAGAGCCGCACGCCAACCAAGCCTGCCCCCTCGTCGAGTGCTGCCGTCCTCGACCTCGTACCCGCGAACCACCGCGAGGCCGTGGCGAAGGTGATGGGCAAGCCCACCCTGACGGCCAAGTACACTGAGGACCCCTTTCAGGCGCACGAGGCACTTTACCCGTGGCTGCTCGAACACCCCGACCGCGTCTCGCTGGCGTGGCTGCGACGGGACGTGGGCTGCGTCGAGATCAAAGACATGGGCAACGGCTCGTTCTCGTGGTCCGACCCGGACGGCAGCCAGCTCACGTGGCAAGCCGTGGCGAAACTCACCGACGGCGTGGTCTGGTACGCGACGGGCAAAGTGAAGGCCGCCGCCCTGTTGCCGATGGTGCCGGTGAAGGCGGTGGCCGTGGTGAAATACCCGAGCAAGCCCACGGATCAGAAGGGCGTGGTCACGCTCACGCCGGAGGCGTCGGTCTACCTGCTCACCGACAGCCGGGCGGCGAACGCGGTGCTTCGCATGGCCGGTCCCGCCGCCCCGAAGTTGGCCGAGGAGGGGGCCGAGCAACTCCTATTCTTCTTTAGCGGCATCGCGGCACACATCAAGGACAACCCCGAAAAGGCCCAGACGTTGTTGGCCGCGAAGAAGAAGTAAACCCACCTCGGTGAGTGTTTCTCGCACCCTCCCGACACGGCGTTGGCCCGTCGGTTGCAAGTTAGCGGACGCGAACGCCCGGCCGGGCGTTCCGTTCCCACACTTGGAGCCGACCATGTCTCTCGATTCTCTCCACGACTTGTATGTTGACGAACTCAAAGACTTGTACAGCGCGGAGCAGCAACTGCTGAAGGCTCTGCCGCGTATGGCGAAGGCCGCGAAGGCGCAGGAGTTGAAGGACGCCTTCACCGAGCACCTCGCAGTCACGCAGGGCCAGGTCGAACGGCTCGACACGATCTTCGCCGGGTTGGGCGTCAGCCCGAAGGGGAAGAAATGCAAGGCGATGGAAGGGCTGGTCGCGGAAGGCAAGGAAGTGATCGAAGAAGACGGCGACCCGGCCGTGAAAGACGCCGCCCTGATCGGGGCCGCCCAGCGGGTGGAACACTACGAGATGGCCGGGTACGGGTGCGTCCGCACGTTCGCCCGCCTGCTCGGCTACACCGAGGCCGAACAACTGTTGCAGGCCACGCTCGACGAGGAAGGCGAAGCGGACAAGTCGCTGACCGAGTTGGCTGAGAGCATCATCAACGTCGAGGCCGAGAATGCCGACGACGAAGACGAGGAGGAAGACGAGAAGCCGAAGGCCAAACCGGCAGTGAAGAAGGCCGCCCCCGCGAAGGCCGCGGCCCGCAAGTGACAGTAGGCGATTCTCGCGCGGCCCGCTAGGCACTCGCGTCGAGTGGAACGCGGAACCGATCGCCGACCGGGCCGGCGAGGTGATTGCTTGGAAGTCGCTGGCCGGCTCCGACGTGGACACGGCCGGCTCGGTCCACTTCCGCGGAGTCGGCGACGGCCGCACCGAAGTGCGGGTGGCGTTGAAGTACGACCCGCCACGGGGCAAGGTTGGCGTGAAGTTGCTGGAGTGGGCCGAAGGTTCGCGGGAGTCGCAGGGGCGGGACGTACTGGCTTGGTTCAAACAAGTCGCGGAAGTCAGCGACCGCGTGCGGACGAAGTAATTTCAGAGGCAACGCGACGCGGGCCGGGAGGACATCCCGGCCCGCGTCGCGTTGCGCGGTTAACTCCGGCCACCGATCGACACCGAAAGAACAGATCGCATAAAAGAAGAACCTGAAACAGGTCTGGTGCTGATCTGTTCTGGCCGTGCCGAATTGTGGTCAATTCAACTTCCGAACAGTCCGAAGATGAGACCGAAAAAAGGCCGGGGGCCGTTTCTCGCGAAACGACCCCCGGCCTTACTCTACGCGTGAACCACGAACTTACCCGACGTAAATCCCGCCGGTCGTATCGACCGGGAAGAAGTCGTCAAGCACGCCGAGGCCGTTCGCGTTGAAGATGATCGTCTCGGCTGCCCGGCCCGCGCCGGAGCCGACGACGATATCGGAGCGGCCGTCGCCGTTGATGTCCTGAGCCGCCACGCGTGTACCGCCGGTGAAGGTTGGCTCGAAAGCGAAGAAACTCGTCAACGTCTGCCGCGTCTGGCCGTCGAACACCATGACCCGCGGGCCGCCGCCGGCTTCCGCCCCGGCGATGATGTCGGGCCGGCCGTCGCCGTTGTAGTCGCCGACCGCGAGGTTCACGCCGCCGGTGAAGGCCGACTCGAACGGGGCGTAGTCCTGGAGGACGTTGCCGATGTTCGTGCCGTCGAAGACGCGGATGCGGGTCGGCACGCCCTGGCCGGTCGAGGCCACGATGTCGGCCTTACCGTCGCCGTTGAAGTCGCCGAGGGCGATGCGAGTGCCGCCCCGTTGGTTGGCGTCGAAGGCGAAGAAGTTGTTGAGCACCGTCCCGGTGGCCCCACTGAAGGTGGTGATCCGTGGGCCGCCGCCGACTTCCGCCCCGACCACGATGTCGGCCTTGCCGTCGCCGTCAATGTCGCCGGCCGACACAAAGATGCCACCGCGGAAGGTCGGCTCGAAGGCGAAGAAGTCGCGGATGAGACTGCCATCGGCCCCGCTGTAG
>JBBQCQ010000617.1:0-3107 GCA_038318835.1 Gemmatales bacterium
ACTTGGCCCCACGCGGTGTAGAAGACGCGGCCCCGTCGATCGTACCGTCGCGGATCATCTGATCGTATTCGGCGGAGGAAGTCGTCTCGCCCCCTGGCGTGGACGTTCGCGGCATTCTGGATCAGTCGCGGAACGTCGTCCGCACGGCCATTCAGTACTACCGGCGGCCCGAGGATCGTGCGGTCAGCGTCGCTCTTCTCCGCGAGGGTCTGGGGAATCTTCTTGCCGAGGCCCTGCACTGGGACCGCGACCGGACCGAAGAGTGGAAGACGATCTTGCCAGCGATCCTGCCGCACACGGACGGCGGGCGGTGGACGCCGGCGGCAAAGGCTCTGTACGAACTCCAGGCTCTCGCGCTCGACGAGCGCGAACACCTGACCGCCATCACGCCCTTCGAGTGGCTGCGGTCGGGCGGCCGACGCCCGCTGAGGCAATCGCTGGAGAAGGCCAGCGACGCGATCCTGATTCGACACCTGGCGAAGGCGAGGAAGCAACTCGAACGGGTCGAGCTTTCGCCGGCCATCCGGGATTCCGTTCACGAGCAGATCGAACACGAACGCCACGCCGCCGAAGACCGCATCCGCGAAACGCTCGGCCCCCTCGTGCGCACCGCACTGACGCGATCTGGGCTAATGCCGAAGACCCGCGTCGAGGCCGTGGCCCGCGACAAACTCGTTGGCGAGTTGTTGGACGGCGTCTGTGCCCGCGGCTTTTTCCGTCTCTCGGACTTACGCGACGCGCTGGCCCGCAACGACTTGAAACTGCCCGATCTCTCCGGCCCGCGGGAACTCTGGACGGGCGACGCACTCCTTCGCGCCGACAAGTTGCTCGCCGAAGACCTGTTCGGCATCTACCAGCGCGGCGAAATCTACCTCCGCGGCATCCAGCGGTTGAGCGCGACGGCCTTCGGCACCCCCGTCGGCCGTGCGGTGACGCTGTATGTGCTCGTGCCGTTCCTCGGCGCGTACCTCGGCCTCGAATTCTTCCAGCACATTTTGCACGCCGTCCTGAAGGTCGCCACGCTGATCGACCCCCCGCCCGTCCCGTCGCATCATCACGGCCCGCACCTCGTGACGTGGTGGTCGATGCTCCTGTGCGGCGGGGCGTTGCTGCTGCTGGTCAACTCGCCCACCGCCCGTCAATTTGGGGGCCGTGTCCTCCGCGCCCTCGGCACACTCGCGGGCACAATCTTCGTCACCATACCCCGAGCGATCTGGGCACTCCCGCCGGTACAAGCCGTCGTGCGAAGTCGTGTGTTCGCGTTTCTATGGCAGAACCTCGGCCCGTCTTTCGTGGTCGGCGGGGGCGTCTTCGGCATCGCCATCCTCTACGGCCTTCCGCCGCAGTGGGCGATCATGCTCGCCGTCGTCGCGTTCGCCATCGCGCTGGTCGTGATGATCTCGCCGACCGGCCAGCGAATCTACGAGCGACTCGCCGAGGGCGTACTCGATGCCGGCCGATACGTGTGGGCGAGCCTCATTCCCGGCGTGCTGTCGTGGATCGTGTGGGTGTTCCGCGAAGTGGCGGCGGCCGTGGAGCGGGTGCTGTACACCGTCGATGAGTGGCTGCGGTTCCGCGACGGGCAATCGAAGGAATCGCTCGCCTTCAAAACGATCCTCGCCGTACTCTGGTTCCCGATCGCCTACGCGGTGCGGTTCATCTTCTATCTGCTCGTCGAACCGCAGGTGAACCCGGTGAAGCACTTCCCGGTCGTCACCGTGTCGCACAAGGTTATCTGGCCGATGGTCCCGCAACTGTCGGGCCTGCTCGGCATCTCGGAGTGGTACGTTGCCATGCTCGTCAATGGCGTGCCGGGGGTGTTCGGGTTCATCGCATGGGAGTTCAAGGAGAACTGGCGGCTATACGCGTCTAACCGTGCGGCCGAACTTCCACCGGTCGTGGTCGGGCACCACGGCGAGACTGTCCGCCGCCTCTTCCGGCCGGGTTTCCACTCGGGCACTGTGCCGAAGCTGTACCGCAAGCTGCGCCTTCTGCACGACACAGCCGCCGTCGTACCGGCGACGGCCGAGAAGATGCACGATGAACTGCACCACGTGACCGAGGAAGTGAGTCAACTGATCGAACGGGAATTGTTGCCGCTCTTGAACGACGAAAGCCTGTCCCGCGACCGAGTGACACTGGGGTGTCAGCGAGTCGAAGTCGAAGTGAACAAGTCCGCGGGCGACCCGCTGGTGCTGGCCTGGGAGTTGGTCGGCGATGCGGTCTTCGCGGACGTGGCCCGCCTGGGGTGGCTGGCGACCGTCGATGAGACTCGCGCGAAGACCGTGCGAATGGCTATCGCCGGGCTGAACGCCAAGGCAGCTGTGCCCGCCCCGGTTCGGTGGGACGAGTGGGAGAAGTTCTGGGGCGCGCCGCCGTTGGGTTAAACCTTCCACTCGGCGGTCTGCCCCGTTCGCAATGCCTGATTCGCGAGGTGTGCCGCCGACGCGCCGGACACGCCGGCCTCGGCCGGGGCAGTCGGCGGCTTCCGCGTCTTGATGCAGTCGAGCCAATTTTGGAGGTGCACCCGTTCGCCGTCCGGCTTGTCGTAGAAGTCGGCCCCCGGCGGGCCGGTGCCGACGATGTCCTGGATTGCATCGACCTTCTTGTTCATTTCCGGGATCAGTTCCATCCGCCCGCGGTCGAGATAGATCGTCGCGTCAGTTCCGAGGAACTCGATGCGGGCGGCGTTGCGGGCGTTGCTGAAGGTGCCCTCGAAGTGCATCTGAATTTGGTTCGGGTAGCTCAAGATCGTCTGTACTGTGTCCGGCGTTTCCCACACCCCCTTCGCGTTCACGAACTCGCCGAGGCTGACGGCTTTGAGCGGGTGATCGACTTCCAGAATCCAGTGGGCCACGTCCACCCAGTGGACCATCAGGTCGGTGAAGATGCCGCCGCCGAAATCCCAGAACCATCGCCAGTTTCGGAAGCGGTATTCATCGTACTCCTGCTTCTTCGCCCCACCCAGGAACGTCGGCCAATCCACGCTTTTCGGATCGACACCGAGTGGGAATCGCTGGACGCGGTTCGTGTTGCGGTTCCAACTCATCTTCACCTTCAGCACCGTGCCGATCTTCCCGGTCTGGATCAGTTCGCGGGCCTTCGCG